>CAYTWJ010000290.1:0-4423 GCA_964442055.1 uncultured Rhodospirillaceae bacterium
GGGGGGGGGGGGGCGGCGCGGGCGGGGGCGCCCCACCGGGGGCGGGCGCCGGGGCCGGTGGGGGCGGCGGCGGCGGCGGCAGGAACTTGTAGGTCAGGCCGAACATGATCGAGTGCGCCTGGTAGCGCCCGTCGACCGAGCTCCCGGTCGCCGTCTCGAGGCCCGGGTCGCTGGTGCCGAAATAGCGGTAATCGGCCGACAGCAGCAGGTTCGGGTCGAGCTTGAAGTTCATGCCCAGGATGCCCTGGTAGGCGAACACCCAGTCGCTCTCGTCAACCGTGGTCCCGCTGACCGGGGAGACGTCGAAGTTGACGCGCGCCACGCCGGCGCCGACGCCGATATAGGGGTTGACGCGCGAGGTGGGCAGGAAATCGTAGATCACGTTGCCCATCAGGCTGGCCGCCGAGATGCTGCCATTGCCGGCGGTGTTCGAGACCTCGTCGACGCTGTTGTGCCGGTAGCCGAGCTCGCCCTCGAGGCGCAGGTTGCCGAAGCTGTAGCCGCCGACCAGCAGCGCGGCGATGCCCGGATCCATCTGGGCTTCGACCGAAATGCCGCTGCCCTCGATCTCGGCGTTGCGCATCAGGTTGAGGCCGGCCGCGAGGCCCGCGTACCAGCCCGGCACGCCTTCGGCCACCGCCACCGACGGCAGCGCCGCCAGAACGGCGGTCGCCAGCAATGCGTTGCGAATTTTCATGTCCACCCTCTCCGAAGAACCGACAGCGCCGACCTTCTTTATCGGTTCCGTGCCGTGCCAAGCAGCCATCGCTTGCGCACCGCTGCCATGGCCCAGGCGCGACGAACCGATATTTCCTCATGTTCTCTAACAGATACGGACAACGAATTGTAGACGCGGCGGCCAAACGATCGCGTAATTGGCCGCTGTCTGTGGCCGAAATGCCACATCTGGCTCCCTTTTCGGCTTACCGAACGGCTGCTGCGGCCAGCGCTTGCTCGAGATCCTCGATCAGATCGGCCGGATCCTCGAGGCCGACCGACAAGCGGAGCAGGTTGTCGCCGATGCCGAGCCTGGCCCGCTCGTCGGCCCCCAGCCGCTGGTGTGTGGTGGTCGCCGGGTGGGTGACCAGGCTCTTGGCGTCGCCCAGGTTGTTGGAAATGTCGATCAGCCGCAGCGCGTCGAGGACGCGGAAGGTCGCCGCCTTGTCGCCGCGCAGCTCGAAGCTCACGACCGAGCCCGGCCCGGCCATCTGGCGCCGGCCAAGCTCGTATTGCGGGTGGTCGGGCCGGCCGGGGAAGCGCACCCGCGCCACCGCCGGGTGGCCGGCCAGGAACTCGGCCACCGCCTCGGCGTTGGCGACGTGGCGGCGCACGCGGAGCTCGAGCGTCTCCAGCCCCTTGAGCAGCAACCAGGCGTTGAACGGGCTGAGTGCCGGGCCGGTATGGCGCAGGTAGGGCGTGAGCTCCTTCTCGACGAAGGGCACGTCGGCGAGAATGACGCCGCCCAGGCAGCGGCCCTGGCCGTCGATGTGCTTGGTGGCGGAATAGACGACGATGTCGGCGCCGAACTCGCGCGGGCGCTGCAGGATCGGCGTCGCGAAGACGTTGTCGACGATCAGCCGCGCCCCGGCCGCGCGGGCGACGGTGGCCACGGCGGCGATGTCGACGATCTCGAGCGTGGGGTTGGCCGGGGTCTCGAGGAACAGCACCTTGGTGCGCGGCCGGATCGCCGCCCGCCAGCTTTCGAGGTCGCAGCCGTCGATCAGCGTCGTCTCGACGTCGAAGCGCGGCAGCAGGGTCTCGATGATGTAGCGGCAGGAGCCGAACATCGCCCGCGCCGCGACCACATGGTCGCCGGCGCCGAGCTGGCAGAACAGCGCGGCGTTGACCGCGGCCATGCCGCTGGCGGTGGCGCGGGCCGCCGGCGCGCCTTCGAGCAGCGCCATGCGCTCCTCGAACATGGCGATCGTCGGGTTGCCGAAGCGGCTGTAGACGAATCCTTCAGCCTCGCCGGCGAAGCGCGCCTCGGCCGCCTCGGCGCTGTCGTAGCGGAAGCCCGAGGTGAGGAAGAGGGCTTCCGAGGTTTCGCCGTAGGCGCTGCGGGTCAGGCCGCCGCGCACCAGCGCGGTGGCGGTGCGCCAGCGGCGCGGTGAGGATCCGGTTTTCACGTTCTGCATCACTGCCCCATCACGATCGCACCGTCGCCGGGGCAATAAAAAAACCCCGGCCGCCAAAAGGGTCCGGGGCTCGCGTCTCCCGACCTTTTAGCGTGTTCTTTAACGTGGCCGCAAGCCGGTCGGCTCAAATCACCACGAGGCAGGTTGCGTAGCGCAAACGGCGCAAGCCGTCAAGCTCGCCGGCACGCCTTCACTCGGCGGCGGCGGGCAGGGCGGTCGGCCAGCGCAAGGCCGTCTCGGCCAGCGGCCGGCCGCGCTGGGCAAGCTCGGCGGCAGGCAGCACGTCGCAGGACGGCCACAGGCCGCTTTCCAGCGCCGCGGCATAGCCCTCCGGCAGGCCGCGGGCGCGCATCTTCGCCGCCGCCCGGGCGTGGTCGTACTGCAGGGCATGCAGCGACACTTCGATGCCCTCCGGCCCGGCGCCGAGGATCGCGAACCAGACCCGCGGCGTGCCGTCGTTGGCGGGCATGCCGATGGCGCCGGCATTGAGCCAGAGCCGGCCGTCGACCAGCCGGGCGAAGGGCAGGCCGCAATGGCCGCCGATGACGCCGTCGGCGCGGCCGAGCGCGATCTCGGCGCGCAGATCGTCCGCGTCGGCCGAGGCGAAGACGAAGCGGTTGATCCGGCTCGGCGCGCCGTGCACCACCGCCAGCCGCCGGCCGGCCAAGGTCAGCTCGAGCTTGCGCGGCAGCGCGCCCATCCAGCGCCGGGTCTCGCCGTCGAGCTCGCGCTCGCAATGGGCGTACCAGCTTGCCGCCAGGCGGTCGCAGGCGCTGCCGGGCGCATAGCCGCAGGCGCAATCGGCGCCGCCGGAGGCGAGCTGCTCCTCGACATTGCCCATGACGCAGGCGACGCCGGCGGCGCGCAGCCTTGCCACCGTCGCACCCGGGTCGGCGCAATAGGCGTCGAGGTCTCCGGTGCAGATCACGCGGCCGGCGGGAATGGCGCGGCGCTCGGCCTCGGCAAGCAGCGCCTCGGTCGCCTCGAGATTGCCGTAGGGCCCGCCGAAGACCAGCAGCGGCCCGTCCGGCGCGCCGAAACCCCGGGCGTCGCTCACGGCCGGCTGCAGGCGCCGCCGCCGAGGACGCAGAAGCGGGCGCAATGCGGATGATTGAGGGCGACGGCGCGGCGCGCCTCGGCCAGCGTCGCGCCGAGCTCGAATTCCTCTTCATAGGGCAGCAGCGTGCAGGCGACCACCGCCGCCTGCGCCGCGCCCTTGCGCCGCACCACCATGCGCGAGCTCGCGCACATCATCGAATCCGGGCTCTTGCCGAGGATGCCCCAGCAGTTGTCGCTGATCTCGGCCACGTCGAGGCCCGCGTCCATCTCGGGGAACAGCACCAGCGCCGTCGGATCGTCGGCGGCGACGCGCAGGTCCTCGGCGGCGAACAGCCGGGCGAAGCCGGCGCGCAGTTGCGCCTCGCCCTCGCGCAGGAAGTTGCGCCCGGCGACATGCACCGCGAAGCCGCTGTCGGAAAGCCATTTCAGGCCGGCGAGCGTGCGCGCCCAGGTGCCCGGGCCGCGCTCGGCCTCGTGCACCGGGGCGGTGTAGTGGTCGAGCGAGACGCGGATGACGAGCCGCCCACCGAAGCGCTCCTTGAGCTCGCCGAGCGCCGCCTTGTGGCGCCACATCGGCTTCATGGCGTTGGTCAGCACCAGCGCGCGGAAGCCGCGGCCGAGCGTCTCGGCCAGCATCGGCATGATCTCGGGGTTCATGAACGGCTCGCCGCCGGTGAACCCGATCTCCTCGGTGCCGAGCCCGAGGGCCGCGATCTCGTCGAGGAAGCCGCGCGCCTCGCCGGCGCCGAGATAGGCGAGGCGGTCGTTGGTCGGGCTCGACTCGATATAGCAGTTGGCGCAGGTCAGGTTGCAGAGCGTGCCGGTGTTGAACCACAGCGTCGCCAGGCGGCCGAGGGCGACGCGCGCCCGCCTCTCGCCCCTGGCGGTGAGCGCCGGGTCGCGGAACTTGCGCGGATCGAGCGCCGGCGGCGCGGGCAGCGGGGCGAGACGCATGCGGCGAGTTTCCCAAAGCTGTCGCGGCCGCGTGCCCTGCCCCGGCGCCCCTGACGGGATCGCCGGGCGGGGCCGTCGCCGCCACCTCGCGGCGAAGGTCGCGGCCGGCGCGCGCGCTGTCAACTGCCGCGCGCCGCGCTCACGCGAACGTTAGCGCCGCTTGATGCCCCCGCCCCGGCTGCGGTAGAACAATCGGCCGGCGCGGGTGTAGCTCAATGGTAGAGCAGAAGCTTCCCAAGCTTACGACGAGGGTTCGATTCCCTTCACCCGCTCCA
>CAYTWJ010000291.1:0-4410 GCA_964442055.1 uncultured Rhodospirillaceae bacterium
GCTGTTCGTGCTCATATCGTTTTTCCCCGTTCGTCGGGTCATCCCCGCGTGCGCGGGGAACGCTAGATGCGCTGGCTGCGCGCGTACTGGCGGATCGGGTCATCCCCGCGTGCGCGGGGAACGCTCTTCGCATAAGCGCTTATGCCATAACGGTCTTCACGATGTCAAAGAGCCCACCGGCGTTCCTTCCCTGTTCGCCGGCCTCGCAGGCTTTGTTCGCCTTACACGCCCAAACCGCCTTGCTCGCCCGGCCTCCCTCGGCTCCCCGGACCACCAGGAAACCGCGCCGGCGGCGCGGCGCTGCCGGCCGCCGGCTTGGCCGCCTCTTTCAGAAAACTTATCAGCTTGAAGCCGTCGATATCGACAGGCACTCGCCGGTTAGCGCCGCACGTGTCGAAGTCGAACCCCGCATCGTTGGGCGCGGACCAAGCGATGACTCCATCGCCCCCGCCAATATGGGCGCACACCTCGCACCAAATCATTTCGCGAGTACGGCGGGAATAGTTGCCGACATAAACGCCGGCCCGCAGCTCCAGGAGCCATACCGCCAACCGCCCGCGCAGGCGTGGCGGCGCATTCTCAACCACGATGACCAACATCGCCTGACGGTTCCTCCGGTATGGCCACCGGCTGGGCCTCGGGCGGTGGCGGGGGGACCGCGAGACCGCCGGCTGTCAGCATCTCGTCGATCGCCGGTATGATGCGCTCGAGCAACCCGGCGCGGCGGAACGCGTCGCGGCAGCCGCGCCGCACCTCGCCGATTGCGTCAGCGGCGGCGGCACCTTTTCCTCTCGCCGCGTCGGCCGCGACCCGGAAGGCGACGGGCACCACCGTCTCGAACTTGAAGACGTCGGCCACGTCATAGACGAAGGACAGCGGTTTTCCGCTATGCAGGAAACCGATCGCGGGAGCATAACCGGCCGCGAGCACGGCGGCCTCTGCCAACCCATAGAGGCATGACGTCGCCTGGCTCAGGCAGCGATTTGGCAAATCCCCTGAATCGAAATCGCCTGGGTCATAGCGGCGCGCGACCCAGCGCACCCCGTACTGGCGTGCGATCTCCTCGTACATACGCTTGACCCGCGCGCCCTCGATACCGCGAAGCTGGTCGACCGAGCGGCGCTCGGGCGGCGGCTCGCCGAAGCGCAGCTCGTACATCTTGCGCACCACCTTGAGCCGCGCATCGTCATCGAGAGCCAGGCGGGCCTGATGCAGGAGCCGGTCGGCGCGCGCCCCGCCAGGTTGGCCCGAGGCGTAGACGCGCACACCGGCCTCGCCGATCCAGATCAGGAGGCAGCCGACGCGGGCCGCGAGCGCCACCGCAGCGTGCGACACGCGCGCTCCCGGCTCGAGCATCAAGCATGCGAGACCGCCGACCGGAATGTGGGTGCGCACACCGCGTTCGTCGACGACCACAAAGGCGCCGTCGAGCACGTCGAGCCGCCCCTTCTCGATAAACAGGATCGAGGCTCGATCCTTGAGGGGGATGGGCCGCGGCGGCGGCAGGCCAGGGAGGGGCCGCATCGGCGCGACTTAAATGCGCCGGATCAACATGAGTCCGCAGCCGAAGGCGCGCGCCGCTCCGAACCCTTGGCCGAGTGCGGCCAAGAAACGATCGGGATCGCCGACCGAGAGCACCCCCTGGAAATCGAGACTGGTGAACCGGATCGAGCCTTCGCCGGCACCACGTGCGATGCGGTGTTGCCGGTAGCCGTCAACTGCGACCTGCTCCATAGTGAATCCGCCGCGCCCTGCGATCCGGTTTAGCCAATTTCGACCGGCCTCATCGATCAGGCGGGGACGCTCTTCACGCCGAGCGGTGCCCGGTGCCAACCGATGAAGCGCGCGCATCACGACATCGTCCTTGGCACTGATCTCCGCCTCCCCTCGCCGGCGCCTGACCACGGGATTGGCACGCAATGAAAAGCCAAGGCGATCCCCGGCGGCGAGCCGCGGCGCGAAGCTCTTGGTATCGAGCTCGAACAGGCCATGGCGATTCACCGGCGGGCGCCTCGAAAGAATGTAAAGGACGCCACGATCCGCCTCGCGGTAGAGGAAGTCGCGCTTCCGGTCGGGACCGTCGGCGAAGAGCGACCAGACCAGTGCGTGGCTCGCCGCCGCCGCGCCGCCCCGGCCCGCAGGCGCCAACAGCGGCAGCAGTGCGGCAACCGAAGCATCGCGCCGGAGACGGACGCGGCTGAAATAGGACTCGGTCATGCGCTGTCTTCCGCAGGGCCCAAGACGGCAACGCCCTCTTCGCGAACGGCGAACTGCCAGCGGCGGCGGCTGGCGACAGCGTCGCGGCGACGCTCGATACGTGCGCCGGTGGCCATGTCTCCCGGCGCGTCCAAATCAAAGGCGACCAGAGGCCGCTCGACGAGATCGAGCCGCAGCAGTTCAGGCTCGGGGAGCGGCGGGCGCTGCGAAAAAGCATCAGGCAGCGAGGTCGCCTCGACGATCACAGGGTAGGTCGGCAGGCCCAAAGGTGCGGCCTTGCGACCGAGATACAGTGTGAAGCGCGGCGACTTCAGCGCGGACGCGATCGCTTCGAGCGAATACGGCCCGTCCTTCCTGGGCCAGACGGCCGCCGTAAACAGCGCGTCGGTCCGATACTCGCGCTGCGACAGGATGGTTTCAAGGTCGTCCACGGCGAGTTCCTGACGCCGGGTCGCGAATCGTCGCCCGCGCCGCTGCGGCGGCACTTGGGCGGTATGGTAATCGAGGAACGGACGGCCAGGGGCGTCAACCCGCGCTGCATAACCAAAGCTCTCCTCGAGTGCTGCGTGGCCGGCCTCGTCGTCGCGGACGATGCCGAGTGCAGCGGCGACCAGTCCCAACACCGCCGAGCGGCCGGGCCGGCTCCAGCCCATGCGCCGCTCACCGACCGCGATCTCGCCCAGCGCGGCGACCGGCGCATAGAGGGTGAACAGCAGAAACTGCGTCATTGCGATCAGGACGCGGCGAAAGCCATGACGTCAGCAAGGGTGCCGGTGCCAGCGGCGCAGTTCATGGTCTCGCGGGCAGTGGCACAAGAACCATAGGCTTGGTCAAGGCGATCGCGAAAGTCCTCGGCGGCCTCGATGGACTTCGCCATCAGGTCGTCACCGCGCACCGGCTTGAGGAATGCTGCCGCCAAGCTGCGGGGCTGCTGCGAGCCCTTCTCGGCCAATATGTAGCCTGCGCGCGCGTGGCTGGCGAAGCTCGCCTGCTTGCCCTTAGGTCCGACAATTGCCGCCGCTTCGGCAAGCGCCTCGATTGCGGTCCTGGCCAAAGGGGCATCGCCGCCAAGATTGGCGCGCAGCAGCTCCCGATCGATGCAACAATACAGATAAAAGACGCCGGCGCCGAATTCCTGCTGCCCGACGAAGCCCGCACCGGCGTCGTCGCCCTCGCCACGTACCTTGAGGTCGTCGACCGCCGTGTAATAGTCGTCCTCGACCTCGACGCGGTGCGTGGTTATGGCATGCGCCACCTGCACCGCGGCTTCACGGTTGAACTTCGGATCATCGGCCAGCATGCGACCGAACATGGCAATGTCGACGGCCGAGTCGGCTTGGCGCAGCATTTCGTCGGCCTTTGGCGTGACCTTCTCGCCCTTCACGGCCCGGTCGGCCCACTCAAAAGCTGCAGCCCGTTCTTCGGGCCCAATGAAGGCAAGCTGCTCAATGCGCGTCGGTGCCGCGTCGTCGTCCTTTTTCAGCTTACCGAACACGTCGGCAATGGCCCGGGCAGCTTCCACGGCCTTGGCCTCGGCCATGCCATTCTTCACGAGATAATCAAGTAGCTCATCGCCAAGCCGTTGGGTGCGCTGGCCGATATGGCCAGTCAGCTTTTCGGCGAATACCGACGAAGTGCGCCAAGCGCGCTTCAGCGACTGCGACGAGATGCGCAGCCGCTGCACGCCGCCGAAGATGGCGGTCTTCGGCCTCCCCGTATCGTCGCGATTGAGGTTCGCCGGCGGATAGGCAGTAAGCAGATGAAGCTGAAGAAAATCGGCCATCCCTATCTCCTCAGGCAGTGGTTTCTTGTTCGGTCATGGCTTGGGGCGCGGCAATGCCGGCTGCGTAATAATCGAATATCCAACGCTTCTTAGTCACGTCGCCCCAGTAAAGGATCGACGCCGCGAGGTCCGTTACATTGGCCCGCCCGCCCATGAATCGAACGAGGCGTGTCAATTCGCGCATGAGCTCCTCCGCGGTTTCGACGCGCATCAGGCGGCGGAAGCGGCCCTCGCTCAGCTTCGCGCTCTCGGCGGCACTGATCCCGGACCGGCCGACGGCGCGGGCTATTCGCATTTCCGGCTCGTCGTCGCGTACGTGGGCAAGAACCGCCGCGATGGCAGCAAGCCTCTCGTGCCGCCTTGGATCAGAGTCGGGGAAGCGGCGGAGCAACCGCAACGTCGCGGGTACC
>CAYTWJ010000292.1:0-4409 GCA_964442055.1 uncultured Rhodospirillaceae bacterium
ATCACCTCGATGGCGGGATCGACCATCTTCTTGGTCTCCTGCACCATCTTCCATTCCTCCTTGGTCGAGCCGTCCTCCATGAAGACGTCGATGTGGGGAATGACGTTGAAGGCGATCTGCTTCGAGAACTTCTTCGGCTCGATCGCGTCGTTGACGTAGATCGCCTTGGTCTGGTTGAAGAGCTCGTCCATCGCCTCATTGCCGGCGCCCGAGGTCGACTGGTAGGTGGCGACGACGACGCGGCGGATGCGGGCGCGGTCGTGCAGCGGCTTCAGCGCCACCACCATCTGCGCCGTCGAGCAGTTGGGGTTGGCGATGATGTTGCGCCTGACGTAGCCGCCGATGGCGTCGGCGTTGCACTCGGGCACGACCAGCGGCACGTCCTCGTGCATGCGCCAGTAGGAGCTGTTGTCGATCACCACCGCGCCCTTCGCCGCCGCCTTGGGCGCCCACTCCTTCGATACCGCGCCGCCGGCCGAGAAGAGCGCGATGTCCACCCCGGCGAAGTCGAAGTCCTCGAGCGCCTTCACCTTCAGCCGGTGGTCGCCGAACATCGCCTCCTTGCCGACCGAGCGGCGCGAGGCGAGCGCGACCACTTCCGAGACCGGAAAGTGGCGCTCGCTCAGGATGTTGAGCATCTCGCGGCCCACCACGCCGGTGGCGCCGACGACGGCAACCTTGTAAGCCATGATTTCGACCCCTCGCAGCCGGCCGGAGGCCCCGGCTGCGGCACGTTCCGATAGCTTGCCCCCGGCCGACCGGCGAGCCCCTCTAATTAGGCCGCTGCGCTGCAACAATCAAGCCGGCCGCCTTGGGGGCGCCGGGCGAAGGCTGTTGACTCGGCCTCGGAGGCTGGTATATTTGCATTATGGTGCAAACGTGCAATCAAAGCCTCGATGCCGCCTGGGGCCGTCTCGGCGACCCGCGCGCGACCAGGCTCTTCAAGGCGCTTTCCGACCCGACGCGGATCGCGCTCCTCGCGGGGCTCGCCCGCCGCGGGCCGGCGACGGTGAGCGAGGTGGCCGGCTGCTGCCCGGTCGATCTCTCGGTCGTTTCGCGTCATCTCGCCCTCCTGCGCGAGGCCGGCATCGTCGCCTGCGAGAAAAAGGGCAAGGAGGTCCGCTGCCGCATCCGCTACGCGACGCTCGCCGGCGCGCTGCGCGAGCTTGCCGATGCGATCGAAGCCTGCTGCCCGACCGACGATCCTCCGCTTCCACAGAAGGAAAACCAGCCATGACGACGACCAACCGGATTCGCGCCGAGGTATCGCGCCACTACGCCGAGGCCGTGAGCCGGGGCGGCTCCTGCTGCGGCGGCAGCGCGACGCCCAAGGGCGTCGCCGCCAAGATGGCGGGCTACGGCGCCGACGAGCTCGCCGCCCTGCCCGCCGATGCGGTGGAGAATTCCTTCGGCTGCGGCAATCCGCTCGCCTTCAGCGGGGTGAGCGAGGGCGAGACCGTGCTCGATCTCGGCTCGGGCGCCGGCATCGACTTGCTGATCGCGGCGCAGAAGGTGGGGCCGCGCGGTCGCGTCATCGGCGTCGACATGACGGACGCGATGATCGAGCGGGCGCGGGCCAACGTCGCCGCCTCCGGGCTCGGCAATGTCGAGGTCCGCAAGGGCCTGATCGAGGCGCTGCCGGTCGAATCGGGCACGGTGGACTGGGTGATCTCGAACTGCGTCATCAATCTCTCGCCCGAGAAGGACAAGGTCTTCGCCGAGATCGCGCGGGTGCTGAAGCCCGGCGGGCGGATGCTGGTGTCCGACATCGTCGTCGACGACCTGCCGGACTGGGTGCGCCGGAGCGCCGCGCTCTATTCCGCCTGCGTTTCCGGGGCGATCCCGGAGGCCGATTACCTCGCCGGCTTGCGCGCCGCGGGCCTCATCGACGTCGCCGTGCGCGAGCGGATGGATTATGACAAGGCGGCCATCGCGGCGCTGGTTGCTTCCGAGGTCGAGGGCAAGGCGGGCGCGGCGGCCTGCTGCGGCGGCAATATGGTCGGCAAGATCGCCGGCGAGATTGCCGGCGCCATCGCCGGCAAGGTGGCGAGCGTCAAGGTCTTCGCCCGCAAGCCGGGCGGCTGAATCGAATCGATCGGTGGGGGGTCCGTGTGCCGCGCCTCGAATTCTTCTTCGACGTCTCGTCGCCCTGGACCTATCTCGCCTTCGAGAACGTGCAGCCGATGGCGCGCGCGCTCGGCGTCGAGATCGCCTGGCGGCCGATCCTGGTCGGCGGCGTCTTCAACGCCGTCAACCCGAGCGTCTATGCGAGCCGCGACAACCCGGTGCCGGCCAAGGCCGCCTACATGCTTAAGGACCTGCAGGACTGGGCGCGGAGCGCCGGGCTGAAGATCGTCTTCCCGCCGCGGGTCTTCCCGGTCAATTCGGTGAAGGCGATGCGCGCCTGCCTGTGGGCCGAGCCGCAAGGCCGGCTGGTCGCGCTGGCGCGCGCGCTCTTCGCCGCCTATTGGGGCGAGGACCGCGACATCTCGCAGGACGCGGTGCTGGCCGAGTGCGCTTCCGCCGCCGGCCTCGACCCGGCGGCGATGGCGCGCGGCATCGCCGAGCCGGCGGTCAAGGAGCGGCTGCGCGCCAACACCGACGAACTGATCGCGCGCGGCGGCTTCGGCTCGCCGACGCTCTTCGTCGACGGCGCCGACATGTATTTCGGCAACGACCGGCTGGAGCTGGTGCGCGTGGCGCTCATGCGGGCGGGCGGCTGAGCCGCTCCGGCCGACGCCAGTGTGTCCGGACCATTAGGGAGAGCGCGCATGCGCATGCACAATCCGCCGCATCCGGGTGAAATCGTCAGCGAGCTCTGCCTGAAGCCGCCCGGTTTGAGCGTGACCAAGGCGGCTGAGGGGCTTGGAGTGTCGCGCAAGACCTTGTCGCGGATCGTCAACGGCCGCGCCAACATCTCGGCCGACATGGCGGTGCGGCTGGCCAAGGCGTTCGGCAGCACCCCGGAAAGCTGGATGCGCCATCAGATGGCCTACGACCTGTGGCACGCCGAGAAGCGGGCCAAGGGGCTGCGCATCGCCCGTTTCAAAACCGCGGCCTGACGCCGCGTCGGAGGATCGGGATGGATACCGGCCTGGCCTTTCTTGGCATTATCGCGGCGCTGGCGATCGGCGCCGTCAGCCCCGGACCGAGCTTCGTGCTGGTAGCTCGCACCGCGATCGCCGTCTCGCGCCGCGGTGGGCTGGCGGCGGCCTTCGGCATGGGCATCGGTGGGGTTCTGTTCGGCGGCCTGGCGCTGCTCGGCCTGGCCGCGCTGCTGATCCGGATGGAATGGCTCCATCTCGGCCTCAAGCTGCTGGGCGGGGCCTATCTGCTCTATCTGGCCTTCCGCCTGTGGCGGGGTGCGGCCGAACCGGTCCGCCTGGCGCAGTTGGCAGAGGCGCAACCTGCCGGCCTGGGCAGGGCCTTCGCGCTCGGGCTGGCGACGCAGCTCAGCAACCCGAAGACCGCTATGGTCTACGCCAGCATTTTCGCCGCGCTGCTGCCGCCCGCGCCGCCGGCCTGGATGTATCCGGCGCTGCCGGCGGCGATCCTGCTCATCGAGTGCGGCTGGTACGCCGTCGTCGCGCTGGCGTTCACGGCCGAGCGCCCGCGCGCGGCTTACTTGCGCTCCAGGGCCTGGATCGATCGCGCGGCCGGCGCGGTGATGGGCTTGCTCGGGCTGCGGCTGCTCGCCGATTCGGCGCGTTGAGCGCCGAACGGCGGCCTGCTCAGTTCTCCCGCTTCGGCAGCTTGTCGGCGAGCTCGAGCCAGGGCATCTGGCTCGAGGTCCAGACGTGGCGCGCCGGCGCCACCCATTCGGGGTGATCGAGGCTGGCGATGGTCAGGCTGATCCAGTCGGCGTCGCCCAACTCGTCGAAGAAGAGCGCGGTGCCGCATTTCGGGCAGAAGCCACGCCGCACCCCGGGCGAGGAGCCGTACCAGGCCGGCTCGCCGCCGCGCAGCGCGAAGCCGCGCCGCGGCAGGGTCACCCAGGCCACCAGCGGCGCGCCCGCCGCCTTCTGGCACATGCGGCAGTGGCAGTAGAGCGGCTGGTGCGGCTCGCCCTCGGCGCGATAGCGCACATAGCCGCAGAGGCAGCCGCCTTCGAGCTCCATGATCGTCGCCATGAGCCGAGCTTAGAGCGGTTCCCGGCCGGACGGAAGCAGCCGCGGCGGCGCCTCAGGCGGCGAGCGAGTCGAGCTCGCGGATCAGCGCCTCGCCCATCTGCGTCGTCGACGCCTTGGTCATGCCCGGCTGCATGATGTCGGCGGTGCGCACGCCCCTGGCCAGCACGCGCCGCACCGCCGCCTCGACCAGTTCGGCGTCGTCGGCGAGGTCGAAGGAATAGCGCAGCGCCATGGCGAAGCTGAGCACCGTCGCCAGCGGGTTGGCGGCGTCCTTGCCGG
>CAYTWJ010000293.1:0-4382 GCA_964442055.1 uncultured Rhodospirillaceae bacterium
AAGCCGATCATCGTCCCCACCCAGGACATCGTGCTCGGCCTCTACTACGTGACGATGGAGCGCAGCCGGCCGCTCGGCCGCGTCATCGACGTCAAGCGGACGCCGGTCGTGGCCCTGCTCAAGGCATGGGAGGAGGACGAGATCATCGTCTTCGACCGCAAGACCGAGCATGAGATCGCCAAGCCGGCGGCGCCGGCCGAGCGGCAGAAGGTGCTCGGCGGCGGCAACATCCTGGTCGAGCAGACGCCGAGCTTCGCGGATATCGGCGAGATCCAGCAGGCGCTCGACGCCAAGGCGATCACCCTGCACAACCGGATCAAGGCCCGCTACCACACCGTCGACGAGTCCGGCGCGCCGATCACGCTGCGGGTCACCGCCACGCCGGGCCGCATGCTGCTGTCCGAGATCCTGCCGCGCCATCACCGCGTCGCGTTTGCGCTGATCAACCAGCAGCTGACCAAGAAGGAGATCACCCAGCTGATCGACATCGTCTATCGGCACTGTGGCCAGAAGGAGACGGTGATCTTCTGCGACCGCCTGATGGGCCTCGGTTTCGGTCATGCCTGCAGGGCCGGCATCTCGTTCGGCAAGGACGACATGGTCGTGCCGGGCGAGAAGGAGCCGCTGGTCGAGGAGACGCGCAAGCTGGTCTCGGAGTACGAGCAGCAGTATCTCGACGGCCTCATCACCCAGGGCGAGAAGTACAACAAGGTGGTCGATGCCTGGGCGCAGTGCACCGACAAGGTCGCCGACCGCATGATGAAGGCGATCTCGTCCGACGTCGATCCGGCGACCGGCCGGCTGCGCCACGTCAACTCGATCTGGATGATGGCCCATTCCGGGGCGCGCGGCTCGGCGGCGCAGATGAAGCAGCTCGCCGGCATGCGCGGCCTGATGGCCAAGCCGTCGGGCGAGATCATCGAGACGCCGATCATCTCCAACTTCAAGGAGGGGCTGACGGTGCTCGAGTACTTCAACTCGACGCACGGCGCCCGCAAGGGCTTGGCCGACACCGCGCTGAAGACGGCCAATTCGGGCTACCTGACCCGCCGCCTGGTCGACGTGGCGCAGGACTGCATCATCGTCGAGGACGATTGCGGCACCCGCGAGGGCCTGACCGTGCGCGAGGTGGTCGAGGGGGCGGAGGTCATCGCCACTCTCGGCGAGCGCATCCTCGGCCGCTGCGCCGCCGTCGACGTCAAGGATCCGCTCAACGGCAAGGTCCTGGTCCAGGCCGGCGAGCTGATCGACGAGGCTCTGGTCGACCGCATCGAGACGGCGGGCGTCGAAAGCGTCGTCATCCGCTCGGTGCTGACTTGCTCGAGCCAGGGCGGCGTCTGCGCCCACTGCTACGGGCGCGACCTCGCCCGCGGCACGCCGGTCAATGTCGGCGAGGCCGTCGGCGTGATCGCGGCGCAGTCGATCGGCGAGCCGGGCACCCAGCTCACCATGCGCACCTTCCACATCGGCGGCACGGCGCAGGTCGCCGAGCAGTCGGCGCTCGAGGCGGCCTACGATGCGACCATCAAGATCTACAACCGCAACGTGGTGCTCGACTCGAGGAACCGCGCGGTGGTGATGGGCCGCAACTGCGAGATCGTGCTCGTCGACGCCAACGGCCGCGAGCGCGCCCGCCACAAGGTGCCCTATGGTGCCCGCCTGACCATCGACGAAGGCCACAAGGTGACCAAGGGCCAGCGCCTGGCCGAGTGGGATCCCTATACCCGCCCGATCATCACCGAGCGCGAAGGCGTCGTGAACTACCGCGACCTCGTCGAGGGCGTGTCGATGCGCGAGGCGGTGGACGAGGCGACCGGCATCTCCTACCGGGTGGTCACCGACTGGAAGCAGCAGCCCAAAGGCACCGAGCTGCGGCCGCGCATCACGCTCCGCGACAAGGCGGGCGAGGTCGTCCACCTGGCCAACGGCGCCGAGGCCCGCTACTACCTGTCGGCGGACGCGATCCTGTCGGTCGAGGACGGCGCCGAGGTGCATGCCGGCGACGTGCTGGCGCGTATCCCGGTCGAGGGCGCCAAGACGCGCGACATCACCGGCGGTCTGCCGCGTGTTGCCGAGCTGTTCGAGGCCCGGCGGCCGAAGGATCACGCCATCATTGCCGACATCGACGGCCACATCGAGTTCGGCAAGGATTACAAGGCCAAGCGCCGCATCGTGATCCGGCCGTCCGATCCGAGCCAGGAGCCGGTCGAGTACCTGATTCCGAAGGGCAAGCATATCAGCGTGCAGGAGGGCGATCTGCTCCGCCGCGGCGACCTGCTGCTCGACGGCAATCCGGCGCCCCACGACATCCTCAAGGTGCTGGGCATCGAGGCGCTCGCCAACTACCTGGTCAACGAGATCCAGGAGGTCTATCGGCTGCAGGGCGTCAAGATCAACGACAAGCACATCGAGGTGATCTGCCGCCAGATGCTGCAGAAGGTGGAAATCACCGATTCCGGCGAGACCACCTTCCTGGTCGGCGAGCAGATCGACAAGACCGAGTTCGACGAGGGCAACGCCAAGGCGGTGGCCGATGGTCGCAAACCGGCCGCGGCGATGCCGGTGCTGCAGGGCATCACCAAGGCCTCGTTGCAGACGCGCTCGTTCATCTCGGCGGCCTCGTTCCAGGAGACCACCCGCGTGCTGACCGAAGCGGCGGTCTCGGGCAAAGAGGACAATCTCGTCGGCTTGAAGGAGAACGTCATCGTCGGCCGCCTGATCCCGGCCGGGACGGGCGCGATGATGAACCGGCTCAAGCAGATTGCCGCCGAGCGCGACCGGCAATTCGCCGAGGCGCTGGAAAGCGAGCTCAAGGCCTCGGCCGGGGACGAGGGCGCGACTGCTGCCTAAGCCTTTGTAAAGGCTTGACGAATCGGAGCGTCAGATTGGGCGGGGGCGGCCTTGGGCGCCCCCATTTACCCCGCCACGCGGGTGGGGGTTTCGAGCCGATCGAAGGACAAGAGCCAATTTTTTTAGGAGCGGGAGGCTCGATCCGGCCGATCATTGCCGGCCGGTTGCGACTGCGTGCTGCCAAGTGCATGAAAATTCGGTTGTTTAACGCTTGACGCGGCGGCACCTCGTCAGTATGTTGCCGGCCTCTTGCGGGGCTGGTGGTAGGGGTCCAACCTAGACGCAGCGTCCGCCGGAAAACCGGCCGCGGGTCACGACTTGCGGCCACAGCGACATAGGGATTTCAGGCCCGGCCCCTCTCCCCGCAAGGAGGATGGGCCAGAACCAAGCTCGGGCGAGCGACCTGCGAGTTGCTCGCCTGCGGTTTTTTGCATGGCGCGGTTGTGCGCCGGAACGTGACGAGGACGGAGCCGCTCAAGGTATGCCGACGATCAACCAGCTGATCCGCAGCGCGCGGAGCCCGAAGGTCGGACGCAACAAGGTGCCCGCGCTGGAGCATTGCCCGCAGAAGCGCGGCGTGTGCACCCGCGTCTACACCACGACGCCGAAGAAGCCCAACTCGGCGCTGCGCAAGGTGGCGCGCGTGCGCCTGACCAACGGCTTCGAGGTGACCAGCTACATCCCCGGTGAAGGCCACAATCTGCAGGAGCACTCGGTGGTGATGATCCGCGGCGGTCGCGTCAAGGACCTGCCCGGCGTGCGCTACCACATCATCCGCGGCGTGCTCGACACCCAAGGCGTAAAGGACCGCCGCCAGCGCCGGTCCAAGTACGGCGCCAAGCGGCCGAAGTAAGCGAGGAGCGCGCCCATGTCCCGCCGTCATGCCGCCGAGAGGCGCGAGGTCCTGCCGGATCCCAAGTTCGGCGACGTCGTCGTCACCAAGTTCATGAATGCCCTGATGTACAGCGGCAAGAAGTCGGCTGCCGAGTCGATCCTCTACGGCGCCTTCGACCGTATCAAGGGGAAGACCGGCCAGGACCCGCTGCGCATCTTCCACGACGCGCTCGGCAACGTGCGGCCGCAGATCGAGGTGCGCTCGCGGCGCGTCGGCGGCGCCACCTACCAGGTTCCCGTCGAAGTCCGCGCCGACCGCAGCCAGGCGCTGGCCATCCGCTGGCTGATCGGTGTCGCCCGCGAGCGGTCGGAGAGCACCATGGTCGACCGCCTGTCGAACGAGCTGATGGACGCCGCCAACAACCGCGGCACGGCGGTGAAGAAGCGCGAGGATACCCACCGCATGGCGGAGGCCAATCGCGCGTTCTCGCATTACCGCTGGTAAGCCGCCAGGAACCGACGAGTCGCCCGCATGCCCCGCATCACACCCTACGAGCGCTACCGGAACATCGGCATCATGGCCCACATCGATGCCGGGAAGACCACCACGACCGAGCGCATCCTTTATTACACCGGCCGCTCGCACAAGATCGGCGAGGTGCATGACGGCGCCGCGACGATGGACTGGATGGAGCAGG
>CAYTWJ010000294.1:0-4336 GCA_964442055.1 uncultured Rhodospirillaceae bacterium
ACCAGCACAAACATGAAGGTCGCGAGTGGCCGCGCCAAAGCTCTCTTCATCGAATGTCTCCTCACCGCCGGAGCCGATCACCAGCTGATCGCGCACCTGCCGCGGGCCGCCGTCATTGCCGATACATGCGTAATCCCTATTTCATCGACCGGCAGGTGGGCACAGCGAAGCGATTGCGGGTTCCGATGCCTCGCTCGCCCAAGCGCCGCCAACGCCGATTTCTCCGACGGCACAGAAAACTCGGATGGTCGGCAGTCATGCATGCAATCCGGACATACTGTTTGGGTGTCGCGTGCGAACAGCAAGAATGACAGGTCGTGCCCCCGCGATCAGCGGCAAAGCGGACGAGACGACGATCCTCTGTGAAATCGCTACCAGCCGCGGGACAAGGGTCAAGTCCGGTCCTTGCTGGATAAACGGGGTTGGGGTGCGGTGACGTTTGAACGGACCGCTGGCGCGGTTCGCTGTGCATGATCGCGGTCGAGCTCGTCGCGGATCGCTTTCAACTGACGTTGCTCGAACTCGGCCATCTTCAACCCGCGCCAGCGCTCGGCGGCGCGGATCAGAGCCGCATACATCAGCTTGAGCACGGCGCGCTCGCCGAAGGCATGCGGAATGATCTTGGTGCGCCGTCTCTCCCCGCCGAACAATCGCTCGAGAAGGTTCGTCGTCCGGATCACGCGCCGATGTGCCAGCGGGAACGTGAGATGGGCGACGCACGCGTCGAAGTCGTCGTCGAGGCAAGCCACCGCCGAGGGCAGATCCCGGCCGTAGGTCGCCACGATGTCGTCCCGCAGGAGGCGCGCCAACGCCGGCGAAGCCGCCTGATAGCAGGCGCGCGCCCGGGCATGGAACTCCGGCCAGACGTCCTCCGGCACCTTGCTCTGCAGGTTTCGCAGCTTGTGCGCCAGGCAGCGCTGGCGGACGCTGCGCGGGAAGCATTCCTCGATCGCGCGGATGATGCCCGGCGCGCCATCGCTCGCCACCAGCAGCGGGTCCGGCAGGCCGCGCCGGCGCATGTCCTGGAAGAACTCCCGGCAGCTCGCCGTGTCCTCCTTGGTGCCCGGCGCCAGGTGCAACAGCGCCTTCTTGCCGTCCGCCAGGATGCCCCACGCCGCCAGCACCGCCTCGCGCGGCTGGCCCAGATGCAACCGTTCGGCAATGCCGTCGACGAACAGGTATGCGACCTCGAACTCCGACAGGTCGCGGCTCGCAAACGCCTCGTATTCGGCCCACAGCCGCTCCGTGATCTCGGAGACCGCCGTCCGGCTCAGCAGCGACTTGCCCGCTTCGTCGGCGAACAGCGCCTCGATGTCGCGCGTCGAAAGCCCGCGCGCATACATCTCGACTGCCAGCGCCTCCAGCTCTTCGGTGCGCTTGCCGAGCATCCCGCGAACCTTCGAGTGAAACGGCTCCCCGCGGTCGGCGATCTGCGGCGCGCTGTAGTCGATCGCTCCTTCCGCGCTCTTGACCCGCCCAGGCCGATAACCGTTGCGGTAGCCGGCACCGGGCACCGCGCCGCGAGCGTAGTAGTCGCGTCCAACCGCGTCCCGAGCCTCGCCTTCCAGCGCCTCCTCGATGATCAGACGCGCCGCCAGGCGCACCAGATCCGAACTGCCGCCGGCCAATTCGCCGCTCCCATCCATCAGTGCCTTCAGACGCTCGCGTGTCCGCTCGGATGCGGGTATCCTCTCCATCGGGGTGCTCCTTCGTTTGAGGCACGGTCGCCAAACCGAACCTCGTTGATTCGCCTGATCAGGCAAGGGTGCACCCCAACCCCTTTTCCAGCAATCCTAGGACTTCACCAGCGCAACTGGCGGGTAGTTCACATCATCAAGTGGGCGCGTCGGCCGTTCTCGACATTGAAGAACCTCGCAATCGCCCGAAATGCCTTCGGGATCGGGAAGGGCTCGGAAACTGACGTCAACACTGAATTCAATCGACTGACAGCACTGCAGTTCACGACGGCCCGGATATGCGCCATTTCTTCGCGGCTTATGCGTCGTTCTTGCAGTTATACGTCGACTGACAGCTAGACGTCGATTTCCTCGACGAAGCGGGCGTTCTCCTGGATGAAGCGGAAGCGCGGTTCGGGGTTGCGGCCCATCAGCCGGTCGACCAGGTCGGCGGTGTCGCGCTCGGCCGCCTTGTCGACGACGACGCGCAAGAGCGTGCGCCGGCGCGGGTCCATCGTCGTCTCCTTGAGCTGCGCCGGCAGCATCTCGCCCAGGCCCTTGAAGCGGCTGATCTCGACCTTGGCCTTGCCGGCGAACTCGCCCTTGAGCAGCTCGTCCTTGTGCGCGTCGTCGCGCGCGTAGGCCGTGCGGCCGCCCTGGACCAGGCGGTAGAGCGGCGGCTGGGCGAGATAGAGGTGGCCGTCCTCGATCAGCTTCGGCATCTCGCGCCAGAAGAAGGTCATCAGCAGCGAGGCGATGTGCGCGCCGTCGACGTCGGCGTCGGTCATGATGACGACCTTGTCGTAGCGCAGGTCCTCGTCGCGGTAGGCCGGGCCGGCGGCGCAGCCGAGCGCCTGCATCAGGTCGGCGAGCTCCTGGTTGGCCATCAGCTTGCCGGCGGCGGCGCTGGCGACGTTGAGGATCTTGCCGCGCAGCGGCAGCACCGCCTGCGTCTCGCGGTGGCGCGCCTGCTTGGCCGAGCCGCCGGCGGAATCGCCCTCGACCAGGAAGATCTCGGTGCCCTCGGCGGCGTCGCGGCTGCAATCGGCGAGCTTGCCCGGCAGGCGCAGCTTGCGCGTCGCCGTCTTGCGGCCGATCTCCTTCTCCTGCTTGCGCCTGAGGCGCTCCTCGGCGCGCTCGACCAGGCGGGCGATCAGGGCGTTGGCCTGCTCCGGCGCGCCGGCGAGCCAGTGGTCGAAATGGTCCTTGACCACGTTGTCGACCAGCCGCGTCGCCTCGGTGCTGGCCAGCCGCTCCTTGGTCTGGCCCTGGAACTGCGGCTCGCGGATGAAGACCGAGAGCAGGGCGCAGGCGCCGCCGAGCGCGTCGTCGGCGCTGATCTGGGCGACCTTGCGGTTGGCGGTCAGCTCGCCGTAGGCGCGCAAGCCGCGCACCAGCGCGACGCGCAGGCCGGTCTCGTGGGTGCCGCCCTCGGGCGTCGGCACGGTGTTGCAGTAGGAGGAGAGGAAGCCTTCCTCGTCGACCGGCCAATGCACCGCCCATTCGACGCGGCCGCGCCCCTCGGGCAGCTCGACCTGGCCGGCGAAGGGCGTCGGCGTGATGGTGGCGCGGCCCGAGAGCTCGGCGGCGAGGAAGTCCTGCAGGCCGGCGGCGAAGTGCAGGACCGCCTCGGCCGGGGTGTCGTCGCCGGCCGCGATCAGCGCCGCCGGGCATTTCCAGCGGATCTCGACGCCGGGATAGAGATAGGCCTTCGAGCGCGCCATGCGGTAGAGCCGGGCCGGCTTGAAGGCCGCGCCCTTGCCGAAGATCTGCGGGTCGGGGTGGAAGATCACCGTGGTGCCGCGGCGGTTCGGCGCCGCGCCGACCTTCTTCAGCTTGCCGGTCGGCCGGCCGCGCTCGTAAGCCTGGCGCCACAGCTCGCGCTCGCGCGCGACCTCGACCACCAGCCGGTCGGAGAGCGCGTTGACCACCGAGATGCCGACGCCGTGCAGGCCGCCGGCGGTCTTGTAGACCTTGTCGCCGAACTTCCCGCCCGAATGCAGCATGGTCATGATGACTTCGAGCGCCGACTTGTCCTTGAAGCGGGGATGGCGGTCGATCGGGATGCCGCGGCCGTTGTCGGCGACGCCCAGCGTGCCGTCCTCGGCCAGCTCGACCTCGATGCGGTCGGCATGGCCCGCCACCGCCTCGTCCATGGCGTTGTCGAGCACCTCGGCGAAGAGATGATGCAGCGCCCGCTCGTCGGTGCCGCCGACATACATGCCGGGCCGCCGCCGCACCGGCTCGAGGCCCTCGAGCACCTCGATGTCCTTGGCGGAATAGTCGGACGGCTTGCGGCTGGCTTGAAAGAGATCGGCCATGGCTGGACGGAACGGGCGGCTGTGGCAAAGATAGGTGTTCGCGGGCGGCAGCGTTAGGTGCGGTGCCCGGTCCGCAATATAGTGTGCCCTCGGCAATCGGCACAACCACATCTGGCGGGGTAGGGGATGGGGGAAGAGCAAGCGGCGGGCGCGCGGGGCGAGCCGGTGATCCGCACCGCGCCGATGCCCTCGGACGTCAACGCCAACGGCGACATTTTCGGCGGCTGGGTGCTGGCGCAGATGGACATCGCCGGCGGCATCGTCGCCGCGCGCCGGGCCGAGGGGCGGGTGGTGACGGTGGCGATCGAGGCGATGACCTTCCACCAGCCGATCAAGGTC
>CAYTWJ010000295.1:0-4267 GCA_964442055.1 uncultured Rhodospirillaceae bacterium
GGCGCGGCGCATCGGCGATGCGCGTGCCCGCGCCTGGGCACTGATCTGGCTGATGGACGCCGAGATCGCCGCCGGGCGGACCACCGAGGCCGAGGCGCTGGCGGGCGAGATCGACGAGGCGACGGCGCGCATTGCGGCGCTAGCGCGCCTTGCCGCCGCGAAGCGCGATGCGGTCTTGTTCGCGCTGGCGCACGAGGCGGCGCGGACCTTCGACGATGAGTTCTGGCGGTCGGTGGCGCAGGGCTGGATCGCCGAAGGGCTGGCACGCGCCGGCGACCTCGACCGGGCGGCGGCCACCGCGCGCGGCATTACCGACGCCCATGGCCGCGCTGCGGCTTTGGCGGGCTTGGTGCGACCGGATACCGACGGCGCACTGGTCGCCGAGGCGGTGGCGAGTGCGGCGCCGCTCGGCGACGGCGGCGATCGCGCCGCGCTGCTCGCCCGTATCGCCGGGGCGCGCAAGGACGCGGCCCTGTTCGGCGAGGCGCTGGCGCTGGCTCGCGCGCTCGAGCGCGAGGAATGGCGCGCGCTGGCACTGGCCCGCATCGCCGAAGCGCAGGCCGACAACGGCTTCCTGCGCGAGGCCTACGCGACCGCGCGCAGCATCGGTGACGGCTACCGTCGCGCCCTCGCCATGTGCCGCATTGCCGCCGCTGCGCCGCGTTGAGCGGGGCTGGCGTCGGGACCTATTGCGTCAATAGGTAGCCGCTGACGATGAATTCGAACCGGCAGCCGGCGACGGCAGTGGCCGCGCCGGCGACGATGTTGGCACCATCGGCGACTTCGATCCCGCTCGGAAAGGCGACGGCGCCCTCGGCGCTCTCGCCGTCCGCCACTCGGCGGAAGGCGTAGAGAAGGCGGCCGGGACTGGCATTCGGCGTCACCACCTCGACAAAGAGCATCTCGCCGAGCTCGTCGGGCCGCGCCGCGATCCAGGCGGCATCGGTGGCGACGAAGATCGTGCCGGCGGGCGGCGCCCAGACCGGCGACAGCGCCCGCTTGCCGCCCGATTGGCCATAGCGGACGAACAGGCAGGGCGCGCAGCCGGCTTCGGGCTCGAACAGCCAGTGCAGGGCGACGGGCCGAAAGGCCGCCGGAACCGTGGTGGTGGCGACGGTGGCGGGCGAAGGAGCCGCGGCGGTCCCGGTGGCGACCAGGGCCGTGACGAGGGCGGCGAGCGCGGTGGCGCGCGAGGCGAGCTTGCTCCCCATATTCGGTCTCCGGCGGCCGGTCGGCGGTCACGTCGTGACCCGAAACCCGCCGACCGCTTGACACCGGGGAGCCTAGGCGCGCCGTGTTTCTGCCGGTTTTCGTCGCGCCACCAGAATTGTTTCAATTGTTGCCGGAGCGCAGGCAAGCGGGCCGCGCCGCCGGGCGCCGCACCACTCGACGGCGCGATGGGTCTAGGGCTTGGCGGCGTGCCAGACGTTGGCGACGCCATCGCCGCTGGCCTCGCCGGCACTCTTGTCGCGGACGAAGGTATAGAGCGGCCTGTCTTGAAAGGCCCATTGCACGCCGCCGTCGTGGCGCCGGAACAGCGTCCACGGACCCGACGGCTTGGCGGTCTCGGCGCCCACGTCGACCGGCCACATCGGCTCGAACGGCGGCCAACGCGCGGCGCAAACGCCATAGCAGGTCGACCTGCCGACGCCGTCGCGAGCGTTGGTATAGAGCGTCATGCCGCGCGGATCGGTCAGGACCGTCCCGACCTTGCTGTCGCCGGAGCTTGCCGGCACATCGCCCGGCTGGGCGCAGCCTGAAAGCGCCGGCAAGAGGGTCGCGCCGGCGGCAAGGGTGAATCGCTCGGTGAAGACCATGTCGCCCTCCTCTGTCGATCGGACGCTCGGCCCGGGTCGCGAAAAACGGGCCGGAACAGGCGCGATTATTCCGGTTCCAGGCTGCGGGCGCAATTGCCCGGCCGCCGGCAGGTCAGTCGATCTGCCGCAAGTTGACGCTGACGCTGCCGTCGGGCCGCTGGCTGCACGAGAACGCGTAAGTGCCCTTGACGTTGGCAACGCTGGCGGCGATGCGAACGGTCGTCGCGCGCTCGGTCGGCTCGCCGGGCCGCAGCACGTCGGCTTCGCGGCGCACCGCGACATTGTCGATCTTCAAGCCCGGGATCGGCGGTATGCGGCCGAGCGCGTGAAAAACGCAGGCATTCTCGAAGGCCGCGAAGGCCGGCTGCGGAAGGACAGCAGCGGCGACGATCAGGCAGGCGGAAAGGACGCGCATCGGATTTCCTCGGCTGACGAAAAAGATCGCACCATGCTAGCCGGGTCGTGTCGCAGGCACTATGCCGGCGTCTCAGCCGAGGCGGACGCGGAAGCGATAAGGGGCCGTGCGGCGAAACATGCGCGGGTCGGACGGACCGGCAATGATTTCATTGTCGCCGGGGCGCAGAGGGGCGCTGTCCCTGACGGCGCGGACGCCCAACCGCTCGCCGTTGACCAGCGTGCCCGAGTGGCTGCCGCGGTCGCGCACGACCACGCCGTCGCGCCCGAGGTCGATGGCAAAATGATTGAGCGCGAGAGTGTATGGGGGAGGATCGGCAATCTCGAGCTCGTTGAAGCTCAAGGCCTGGGCCTCGGCGTTCTCCGGCTTGCGTCCGACACGGAACGGGAAGCGTGTGACCTCGAGCCCCGCCTGCGGCAGCGCGCGCGCGGTTGCGTCGTCGTCGGGGATGAGCAGGACGTTCGGCAGCGCGCCGAGCGGCGAAACGGCGGTGCTGACCTGGGCGAGCAGCTGGTTGACCGTGCGCAGCCGCTCAAACAGCGCGCGCAGCAGGTTGAGCGCCCGGCGGGGTTCGTTGACCAAGAGGTGGGTGAACTCGCTGCGGCTGATCGCCTCGACGCTCACGTCGCTGAGGGCGCGGGCGCTGGCCGAACGGGGCCGATCGTCGAGCAGCCCCATCTCGCCGAGCACGTCGTCCTCGCCGAGTATGGCGAGGCGGATAGGTCCGCCCTGGCTCGCCTTGCTGATCTCGACCCGCCCCGAACGAATGATGAAAGCGTCGTCGCTGGCGTCGCCTTCGGTGAAAATCGTGTCCCCGGCATAGAACTGGCGTCGCTGCATCGCTTTCCCCGCCGCGCCCGACTGGCCGATGCTAGTTGCGGCGCGCGGCGGGGTCAAACCGAGCCGTGCCGGATCAGCCCGAGCCGGCGGCGGCGATCCGCGCCTGCCGGCGCTGCTCATCCAGCCGGCCGAGTTCGGC
Organism: uncultured Rhodospirillaceae bacterium; assembly: GCA_964442055.1. GTDB lineage: Bacteria > Pseudomonadota > Alphaproteobacteria > Ferrovibrionales > Ferrovibrionaceae > CAYTWJ01. Next base: position 3,212 of record CAYTWJ010000295.1, read on the forward strand.
GTCGCGACTCTTCTCCAGAGCCTCGCGCGCCAAACGGCAGGATTCGGCGCGCGCGAAATCGAGGCACTCGGCGTTCTGCTTCTGCCTTTCGATCTTGGCGTCCCAGCGGGCCCGCGCGCGGTCGCTGACGCCGCCGTAGAAGGTGTCGCGCTCCTCGGCACTGGCAAAGGCATCCGGCGGCAGCAGCAGCGCGACCTCGCCGGGATACTTGGCGATCGCCCCCGACGCCGCGTCGATGACGACGCCGACGAGGCCGCCGATGATGACGTTGCCGAGAGTCATCGGCTGGAATTCGGCATCGAGCTCGGCGCGCGCCTCCTGGTGGCCGTCCTTGCGGCAGATCACCGTGATCCCCCGCGTCGACTTCTCGATGCGGGCGGTGCCTGGCGTCGGGTTGACGGCGGCGACCACCGTTCCGCCGCGTTCGAGCGTGCAGGCCGCGGCCGTCGGTTCGGTCTGTACCGTGATCGACTGGCTGTTGCCTTCGACGACGGTGGCGCAGTTGGCAAAGAGCGCCGGCAGCGCCAGTACCAAAGTCAGCCGTATCAAGTGCATGGTCCCCTCCGGATGCAGTTTCCGGAGCGAGATTGGGCGGCGGGGCGTGAAGTGCGAAGAAGCACGAATTTCCTGCCTGCGCAGGATCGTCGCCGCCCGAGCGTGTAATGGGACGTTGGCGGCCGTTCGGGCGCCCGTCTTATTCGAGGAGTTTTCGCCATGTCCTTTCCCCGTCTTGCCGTGCTTGCTCTCGCTGCCGCGTTGGCCGTACCGGTCGCTGGCCAGGCCCAGGACCTGCTGCCGCCCGGCCCGGGCGCTCCCGCGTTCCCGGGCGAGGGGCCGGGCCATCACGGCAAAGGGATGCGCTGGATGCAGATGACGCCGGAGCAGCGCAGCGAGGCCCTCGAGCAGTTGCGCGCGCGTCATCCCGAACGCGCCGACCGGCTCGAGGAGATGATGCGCCGCTGGGACGAGATGAGCCCGGAGCAGCGGGCGCAAGCGGAAGAGCGCCGCCGCGAGCGCCACGAGCGCTTCGGGGCGATGCGCCACCACTGGCAGCAG
>CAYTWJ010000296.1:0-4223 GCA_964442055.1 uncultured Rhodospirillaceae bacterium
GACGGAACGGCCAACTCCAACTTAGCCCCTGGTCCCAAATTCGGGGTCCACTTCATTCTATCGCTCAGCTCAATTGATTCCGAGCTTTGGCCACGGAAATCCAAAATACCTCTCGTAGAATTGCTCTTTTAACCAGCGCAGATCGCTAGTCCAACTTCGCACGGCGTCGTCGGAAGTCCCATTGTTAGCACGAAGCCTGTTGTTGGCGAACGACGCTATACTCCATGCCATCTTATGGAGGCGCGCAGCCGACTTATTTGATCCCCATTGTGCCATGTAATCGGTATCGAAGACCGATTTCAGCGGACCGTTGAACACTGTCGTCAGGATACGACGACGCCCGCTCTCACCAGGATCATTCTGCCCCACCGTGTACCCCATATATTTCAGCAAGCCCTGACGTGGCCAATCCCTTGAGTCGATATTGTCAGTCCCGGGTTCAGCCGACGGCTCGGCCGGAGGAATAGCCAACTTCCGTAACCGCGGGGCTACCAACTGCTCGACGTCAGCCGCGTTTGAAGCGGGGTTCTTGTGCGTACGAATTCGGCATTCCATTAAGACTCCGTACAAAATGAAGACGTCATCCCAGTTATCTTCCGCCACGCGCTGGAGTTCGTTCCACCACAGTTTCATGTACGGGCGATCTTCGCCTTCAGACAACGCTTTAACGGCGGCACCGATTTCGGATTGGCGGACGTTCAAGGTTTCACCTCCATAGTGTATTGGCTTTCAGGTGCAAGGCGGATCAGTCGGTCGGATAGCTGGCGATAAAAGAAGCAGTGTTACGGCGTCTGTTCACGTCGTCCGAGGAAAGACAAAGTGAACGGATGGCGTGCGCAAAAAATCCTTATAAATCTGATAATGCGTCCTTCGCTAGGCCGTGTCCCGCCCAGGCGGCGCGGATCTCGCCCGAGGTCCGGCTCGACCCGTCCGGGCTCCAGCCGGGCGCGCCGAAGACGTAGAGCAGGCGCTCGCGCCAGGTCGCGGCGCGGGCCACGTCGCGCGCCAGCGCCACCCATTCGTGGAAGGCGACCCTGAGCGGGTTGAAGCTGCCGATGTTCTTGACGATGCCGTAGCGGCAGGGCTCGGCCTCGTCCTCGGGCACGAAGGTGCCGAACAGCTTGTCCCAGATAATCAGGATGCCGGCATAGTTGCGATCGAGATAGCGCGGGTTGGTGGCGTGGTGGACGCGGTGGTGCGAGGGGGTGTTGAAGAACCGCTCGAACCAGCGCGGCAGGCGGCGCACCGCCTCGGTATGGATCCAGAACTGATAGACCAGGCTCAGGCCCTTCTCGAAGGCGATCAGCGCCGGCGGGAAGCCGATCAGCGCCAGCGGCAGCCAGACGATCCAGGTCAGCGCCAGGTTGCCGGTCCAGGTCTGGCGCAGCGCCGTGGACAGGTTGTAATGCTGCGACGAGTGGTGATTGACGTGCGCCGCCCACCACAGCCGATGCTCGTGGCTCAGGCGGTGGAACCAGTAGTAGCAGAAGTCCTCGGCGAAGAAGACCAGGACGAACGCCCACCATTGATAGCCGATTTCGAACAGCCGGTACCGCCAGACCCAGCCGGTCGCCGCCAGGACGATGCCGCCATAGGCCAGGCCGAGAGCGAGATTGCCGAGCCCCATCGCCAGCGAAGCGGCGGTGTCGCGCAGCTCGTAGGCAGCAGGGTCGCGCCAGCGCATGAACGCCACTTCGGCCAGGACCAGGAGGACGAAGGCCGGGATGGCGAGCGCGACGGGATCGGGCAGGACGGCGGTGTCCATCGGCGGCGATTATAGCGCGGCGCCGCGGGCCAGCGCGTCGAGCCGGCTCCGCCAGGCGGCGGCCTCGTCGGCGGCGAGCGCGAGGCGGAAGCGGCGGCGCGCGAAATCGCCGGTGTCGAGCTCGAGCGTGGCGCCGTCCGTTGCCTCCCGCACCCGCACCTCGCCGAGGTCGGCGGGCCCGAGCAGCCGCGTGGCGATGCGGTCGCCGACGGCAAAGGCGAGAGCGAACCGCCGCCCATCGGCGCCGGCGGCGAGCGCGGCCGCGCCGCCCCGGTCGAGGGCGATGGCGGCGGGCTCGAAGCCGGGCTGGTCCTCGGCCAGGCGCCGGCGGACCAGCGCCTCGTCGAGCCGCACCGTCCGGTAGCCGCCGGTCAGCCAGACCACGGCCAGGATCAGGCCGATGCCGGCGACGGGGAGGGCGAAGGCGAGCGGATCCATCGGGGCAGCCAGCGCAAGTGCTTCGGCCGATCTTAACCTGTCGTCATCCCGCTGCCCAAGGTCCGCCGGCTCCGGGCCTTGAAGGGGCTGCGGCCCGCCAATAGACTGCCGGCCAAAGACCGCCGACGGCAGTCAGGGAGGAAACCATGCGCGGACTGATCCAGGAGCGGCCGCTCCTGATCTCGTCGCTGATCGAATACGCGGCGCTCTACCACGGCGATACCGAGATCGTCTCGCGCACGATCGAGGGGCCGATCCACCGCTACACCTACCGCGCGCTGCACCGGCGCTCGAAGCAGCTCGCCAACGCCCTGACCGCGCTCGGCGTCAAGATGGGCGAGCGCATCGGCACGCTGGCCTGGAACGGCTACCGCCACATGGAGCTCTATTACGGGGTCTCCGGCATGGGGGCGGTGCTGCACACGGTCAACCCGCGGCTCTTCCCCGAGCAGATCGACTACATCGTCAACCACGCCGAGGATTCCTACCTCTTCTTCGATCTCACCTTCGCGCCGCTGATCGAGAAGCTGGTGCCGCTGCTGAAGACCGTGAAGGGCTTCGTGGCGATGACCGACCGGGCGCACATGCCCGCGGCCAAGATCCCGAACCTGCTCTGCTACGAGGACCTGATCAACGCTCATTCCGACGACTACGAGTGGCCGCATTTCGACGAGAACACGGCGTCCTCGCTCTGCTACACCTCGGGCACCACCGGCAACCCCAAGGGGGTGCTCTACGCCCACCGCTCGACCGTGCTGCACTCCTTCTGTGTCTGCACCAAGGACGGGCTCGGCCTCTCGAGCCAGGACGTTGGCCTGATCATCGTGCCGCTGTTCCATGCCAACGCCTGGGGCATTCCCTACGCCGCCGCCATGTGCGGCGCCAAGCTGGTGCTGCCGGGCGCGCAGCTCGACGGCAAGAGCGTGTTCGAGCTCGTCGTCGGCGAGAAGTGCAACTTCTCGGCGGGCGTGCCGACGGTGTGGCTGATGTTCTTCCAGTATCTCGACCAGAATCCCGGCCTCGATCTTTCCGGCGTCAAGCTCGAGCGGGTGGTGATCGGCGGCTCCGCCGCGCCGCGGGCGATGATCGAGCGCTTCTGGAAGCAGTTCGGCACCTTCGTCGTCCATGCCTGGGGGATGACCGAGATGAGCCCGCTCGGCACCACCGGCAACCTGCTCGCCAAGCATGCCGCGCTGTCGCCCGAGCAGCGCACCGACGTGCAGGTCAAGCAGGGCCGCGCCGTGTACGGCGTCGACATGAAGATCGTCGATGACGAGGGCAAGGAGCTGCCGCGCGACGGCAAGGCGTTCGGCAACCTGAAGGTGCGCGGCCCCTGGATCACCGGCGGCTATTTCAAGGGCGAAGGCGGGCGGATCCTCGACGACGACGGCTGGTTCACCACCGGCGACGTCGCCACGCTCGATCCCGACGGCTACATGCAGATCACCGACCGCGCCAAGGACGTGATCAAGTCGGGCGGCGAGTGGATCTCGTCGATCGATCTCGAGAACGCCGCCATGGGCCACCCGGCGGTGCAGGAGGCGGCGGTGATCGGCGTCCCCCACCCGAAATGGCAGGAGCGGCCGCTGCTGATCGTGATTCGGAAGAAAGGCGTCGAGGTGACGCGCGACGAAATGCTGAAGTTCCTCGAAGGCCGGGTGGCCAAGTGGTGGCTGCCCGACGACGTCGCCTTCGTCGACGAGCTGCCGCACACCGCCACCGGCAAGCTGCTCAAGACCAAGCTGCGCGAGGACTTCAAGAGCTACAAGCTGCCGACTGCGTCGGCGGCCGAATAGCCCGGCCTCAGGGCAGGCGGTAGAGCGCGCGCTCGTCGGCCGGGCCGTCGGCGGCGACGCGGCCGGTCGCCGCCATGTGGATCAGGTGTGCCAGCACCGAGCGCGCCGCCGCCGGATGCAGGTAGGCGGGCACGTCGCGGTACATCGCCAGCACCAGCTCCGGAATGGCGCGCGGGCCCTCGGCGAGGCAGGCCAGGATCTGCCGCTCGCGCGCCTCGCGGTGC
>CAYTWJ010000297.1:0-4217 GCA_964442055.1 uncultured Rhodospirillaceae bacterium
CTCGTGGCTGGCGCGATGCGGATGGTACCAATAGGTTCCCGCGTCGAGCAGGTCGAACTCGTAAGTGAAGCTTTCGCCCGGCGCGACGGGCGGCTGGGTCAGGCCGGGCACGCCGTCCATGGCGTTGGGAACGCGCAGGCCATGCCAGTGGATCGAGGTCGGCTGCGGCAGGCGGTTCTCGAGCACCACGCGCAGCCGCTCGCCCTGGCGCGCCCGCAGCTCCGGCCCGGGGACGGCCGCATTGTAGGCCCAGACCGCGGTTGCGGCGGGCCGACCAGCGGCGCCTCGGCCGGCGCGGCGACAAGACGGTATTCCCGCAAGCCGGCGCGGACGACGCCCGTCGGCGTCGTGGCGACCAGTACCGCGGCGCCGATACCGTGCAGCAATTGACGTCGGGTGGGGGTCATGCGGCACCCCGCCTCAGTCGCGCGAGCCTATCACGTCTCGAGCCGTGCCAGCACCTGCCCCTCGCGCACCGACTCGCCCTCGTCGACGCGCAATTCGGCGATCCGCCCGTAGCGCGGGCTGAGCACCGGGATCTCCATCTTCATCGATTCGAGAATCAGCACCGGCTCGTCCTCGGCCACGGCGTCGCCGGGCCGCTTCTCGACCTTCCAGACCTTGCCGGCGATCTCGGACCTGATGTCGACGAATGCCATGTCGGCGTTCCTCAAAGCGTCGTCGGCCAGGTGCGCATGCGGTGCTCGCCGACCCCGCCGGAGGGGCGGCGGCGGTGCACTTCGAGCATGCGGATCAGCCAGTCGCGCGTCTGGCGCGGGTCGATCACCGCCTGGGCGGCGAAGATGCCGGCGAGGTCGTAGGCCGTCGAATCGCGCATCATGCCCTTCACCAGCTCGTCGAAGCGCGCCGGATCCTGCTCGCGGCGCAGGTTGTGCACGACGCTGACGCCGACCGCCGGATCGACAAAGCCGATCTCGGCCGTCCACCAGGCGGCCATCTCGTCGGAGAGCCCGCCGCCGAGGTTGAGATAGGCCTGGCCGTAGGATTTGCGCACGACGACGGCGAGCTTGGGCACGGTCGCCATTTCGAGGGCCTGGATGTAGTTCATGATCTTGCCGGCGACCTTGCGCTTCTCGCCCTCGCTGCCGATCAGGAAGCCGGGGGTGTCGGCGAACTGGATCACCGGCACGTTGAAGGAATCGCACAGCACCAGGAAGCCGGTGATCTTGTCGATTGCGTCGGCATCGAGCGCGCCGCCCTTGAAATAGGGGTTGCAGGCGACGATGCCGACCGTCTCGCCGTCGAGGCGGGCAAGCGCGGTCACCGCCGACTTGCCGAAGCGCTCTTTGAGGAAGAAGAGCGAGCCGCCATCGACGATGGCGGGCAGCAGCTTGCGCATGTCATAGACCTTGCTGCGCTCCCCGGGCAGGAGCTCGAGCAGGCGCGCGGGTGCGATCTCGGGCGCGCGGGCGGCGGCGCGCGGCGGCCGCTCGTTGTGGTGGCTCGGCAGGAAGGAAAGGAAGCGCCTGAGCGCGTCGATTGCCGCCTCGTCGCCGTCGGCCACCTGGTCGACCAGGCCGGTCCCCTCGGCCTGCACGCGCCAGCCGCCGAGCTCCTCGGGGTTGATCTCCTCGCTGATGGCGACGGCGTTGACCTTGGGGCTCGACACCGCCATCGCCGCGCCCTTGCGCATCACGACGAAATCGGAATGGACCGCGAGCCAGGTCGAGAAGCCGTAGGAGGGGCCGAGGATCGCCGTCGCCCACGGCGTCTCGCGCATCCGCTGGAAGCCGTAGGTGAGCCCGATGCCGCCCATCCCGGCGGCGCCCTGGGCGTCGGGCATGCGGGCGCCGGCGCACTCGCCGAAGACGACGAGCGGCAGCCCGTTGGCGGCCGCATGGCGGCGCAAGTGGCCGACCTTCATGCCGTTGACGCGCGCCGACGAGGCGCCGAGCACGGTGAGGTCGAAGGAGGCGACGGCCGCCTCGCGGCCTTCGATGCGGCCGTAGCCGGTAACGATGCCGTCGGCGGGGCTGCGCTCGCGGTCCTCGGGCCGGGCCGAGACGGCGAACAGGCCGATTTCCGCGAAGCTGTCGCGGTCGACCAGCCGGGCGATGCGCTCGCGCGCATTCAGGACACCCGCCGCGGCGCGGGCTGCCAGCTTGGCCTCGCCGCCCATCGCCGTGGCCGCCGCCTGGCGCCGGGCGTGCTCCGCCTCCTGCTTTTCGAAGGGCATCGCCGTTTCCTCCCCGGCCCCTGTTTAGGGGCGGGGTCGGGCGCTGTCAAAGGCCGCTCTAGACGGCAGCGGCGGCGCGCGAGGCCTTCTTGCGCTCGTTGGGGTCGAGCAGCCGCTTGCGCAGGCGGATCGATTTCGGCGTCACCTCGACCAGCTCGTCGTCGTCGATATAGGCGATCGCCTGTTCCAGCGCGAGCTTGCGCGGCGGCGTCAGGCGCACCGCCTCGTCCTTGCCGGCGGCGCGGAAGTTGGTGAGCTGCTTGCCCTTCAGCGGATTGACGTCGAGGTCGTTGCCGCGGCTGTGCTCGCCGATGATCATGCCGCGATAGACCTGGGTGCCGGGATCGATGAACAGCGCGCCGCGCTCCTCGAGGTTCCACAGCGCATAGGCCACCGCGACACCGTCGCCGACGGCGACCAGCACGCCATTGCGCCGGCCCGGGATCGGCCCGCGATGCGGGCCATAGGCATGGAACAGGCGGTGCATGACGCCGGTGCCGCGGGTGTCGGTGAGGAATTCGCCGTGATAGCCGATCAGGCCGCGGCTCGGGCAGTGGAAGGTGAGCCGCGTCTTGCCGCCGCCCGAGGGGCGCATGTCCTTGAGCTCGCCCTTGCGCAGCGACAGCTTCTCGACCACCACCCCGGTATAGGCCTCGTCGAGGTCGATCTGCACCTCCTCGACCGGCTCGAGCAGCTTGCCGGTCTCGGCGTCCTCGCGGAACAGCACGCGCGGGCGGCTGATCGACAGCTCGTAGCCTTCGCGGCGCATTGTCTCGACCAGGACGCCGAGCTGCAGCTCGCCGCGGCCGGCGACCTCGAAGGCGTCCTTGTCCTCGCTCTCGCGCACGCGGATGGCGACGTTGCCCTCGGCCTCGCGCAGGAGGCGGGCGCGGATCATGCGGCTCGTCACCTTGTCGCCCTCGCGGCCGGCGAGCGGGCTGTCGTTAACCGAGAAGGTCATGGCCAGCGTCGGCGGGTCGACCGGGTTGGCGCGAATCGCCTCCTCGACCGCGGGATCGCACAGCGTGTCGGCGACGGTGGCGGCGCCGAAGCCGGCCACGGCGACGATGTCGCCGGCCTCGGCCAGCTCGATCGCCTGGCGCTCGAGGCCGCGGAAGGCGAGGATCTTCATCACTCGCGCCTGCTCGATCGGCTTGCCGTCGCGGTCGATCGCCTTGACGGTGGCGTTCGCCCGCAGGCTGCCCGCGCGGATGCGGCCGGTCAGCACGCGGCCGAGATAGGGGTCGGCCTCGAGCGTCGTCACCAGCATGCGGAACGGGCGGTCGGCCTCGATCTGCGGCGGCGGCACGTGGCCGACGATCAGGTCGAACAGCGCCGCCATGTTGTCGCTCGGGCGGTCGAGGCTGGGCGTCGCCCAGCCCTGGCGCGCCGAGGCGAAGAGGGTCGGGAAGTCGAGTTGCTCCTCGCTCGCGTCGAGCGCGGCGAAGAGGTCGAAGATCTCGTCGTGGACCTGGTGCGGGCGGGCGTCGGACCGGTCGACCTTGTTGATGACGACGATCGGCTTGAGGCCGAGGCGCAGCGCCTTCATGGTGACGAACTTGGTCTGCGGCAGCGGCCCCTCGGCGGCGTCGACCAGCAGCAGCACGCCGTCGACCATGTCGAGGATGCGCTCGACCTCGCCGCCGAAATCGGCGTGGCCGGGCGTGTCGACGATGTTGATCCGCACGCCGCGCCAGATCACCGAGGTGCACTTGGCCAGGATGGTGATGCCGCGCTCGCGCTCGAGGTCGTTGGAATCGAGCGCCCGCTCGGCGACCTGCTGGTTCTCGCGGAAGGCGCCCGACTGGCGCAGCAGGCAGTCGACCAGCGTCGTCTTGCCGTGGTCGACATGGGCGATGATGGCGATGTTACGGATGTCCATGATTCGCTCCGGCGGCCGGGCCGCCGCGCGCCGCTTATATAGTCGCCCGGCCGCCCGCCTACAAGCGCGCCGGTGACAGGGCGCAGGGCAATCGCTTGAAGGAGTTGTCGGAGGTGATTTTGAGGATTCCCAAGCCGG
>CAYTWJ010000298.1:0-4212 GCA_964442055.1 uncultured Rhodospirillaceae bacterium
TCCTCGATCGAGTAGATGTCGTGGTGCGGCGGCGGCGAGATCAGCATCACGCCGGGGGTCGCGTGGCGCAGCCGCGCGATCATCTCGGTGACCTTGAAACCGGGCAGCTGGCCGCCCTCGCCGGGCTTGGCGCCCTGCGCGATCTTGATCTCGAGCTCGCGGCAATTGTTGAGGTATTCGGCGGTGACACCGAAGCGGCCCGAGGCGACCTGCTTGATCGCCGAATTGGCGTTGTCGCCGTTCGGCCGCGGCCGGTAGTTGCGCGGGTCCTCGCCGCCCTCGCCGGAATCGGACTTGGCGCCGATCCGGTTCATGGCGATGGTCAGCGTCTCGTGCGCCTCGGGCGAAAGCGCGCCGAGCGACATGCCGGGGGTGACGAAGCGCTTGCGGATCTCGGTGATCGATTCGACATCGTCGATGGCGATCGCCTCGCGGTTCGGCTTGAAATCGAGCAGATCGCGCAATGCGACCGGCGGCAGCTCGCGCAGCGCGCTCGAGTACTTGCGGTACTCGGCGTAAGACTCGCTCGACACCGCCGATTGCAGCAGGTGGATCAGGTTGCCCTCGAGGGCGTGCGTCTCGCCGCCCTTGCGGTAGCGGTAGATGCCGCCGATCGGCAGCGACACGTAGTCGTCGGCGAAGGCGCGGCCGTGCAGCTCGAGCACCTTGCGCTGCAGGCCGGTGAGGCCGATCCCCGAGATGCGCGACGGCATGCCCGGGAAGAAGTCGGCGACCAGCGAGCGCGACAGGCCCAGCGCCTCGAAATTGTAGCCGCCGCGGTAGGAGCTGACCACCGAGATGCCCATCTTCGACATCACCTTGAGCAGCCCCTGGTCGACCGACTCCTTGTAGCGGGCGACGCACTGGGCGAGCGTGAGCTCGCCGAACAGGCCGCGGCGGTGGCGGTCGGCGATGCATTCCTGCGCCAGGTAGGCGTTGACCGTGGTCGCGCCGACGCCGATCAGCACGGCGAAATAGTGCACGTCGAGGCACTCGGCCGAGCGCACGTTGAGCGAGGTGAAGGTGCGCAGGCCCTGGCGGACCAGGTGCGAATGCACGCCGCCGGCGGCGAGGATCATCGGCACCGGCGCCCGCTCGGGCCGGATATGCTCGTCGGTCAGCACCAGGTGCACGCAGCCGCCGCGCACCGCGTCCTCGGCCTCGGCGCGGATGCGCCGGATGGCGTCGCGCAGCGCGTGCTCGCCCTCGCGCGGATCGAAGCTGCAGTCGATCTCGGCCGCGCTGGCGCCCATGTACCGGCGCATGGCGAGGTAGGCGCCGGTGGAGAGAACCGGGCTCTCGAGCAGGATCAGGTTGGTCTGGCTGGCATTCTCGTCGAGCACGTTGCCGAGGTTGCCGAGCCGGGTCTTCAGCGTCATCACCCGCTTCTCGCGCAGGGAATCGATCGGCGGGTTGGTGACCTGGCTGAACTGCTGGCGGAAGAAATGGTGCAGGCCGCGGTGCTTCTCCGACAGCACGGCGATCGGCGTGTCGTCGCCCATGCTGCCGACCGGCTCCTTGGCGTCCTCGACCATCGGATGCAGGATCAGCTCGAAGTCCTCGATGCTGTGGCCGAAGGCGAGCTGGCGGCGGCGCAGCTCGTCCTTGTCGTAGAGCGTCGGCTCGTCGCAGGCGCCGACGACGCTGTCGAGATGGACGACGTTCTGCTGCCATTCGCCCCAGGGCTGGGCGTTGGCCAGCCGGTCCTTGATCTGCTGGTCGTGGTAGAAGCGGCCCTTCTTGAGATCGACGGCGATCATCTGCCCGGGGCCCACCCGCCCCTTCTCGACGATGCGGTTCTCGGGATGCGGCACCATGCCGGTCTCGGAGCCGACGATGAGCAGGCCGTCGTCGGTGATCGAGTAGCGCATCGGGCGCAGGCCGTTGCGGTCCATGCCGGCGACCGCCCAGCGGCCGTCGGTGGCGCATATTGCGGCCGGGCCGTCCCAGGGCTCCATCACCGCGTTGCAGTAGGCGTAGAGGGCGCGATGGCTCTCGGGCATGGTGGTCTTGTTCGACCAGCTTTCCGGGACCAGCAGCGTCTTCACCATCGGCGCCGTGCGGCCGGCGCGCACCAGCACCTCGAAGACCGCGTCGAGCGCCGCCGAGTCCGACGAGCCCGACTGGATGATCGGCTTGATGTCCTCGCCGTGCTCGCCGAACTCCGCCGAGGCCATGCGGATCTCGTGGCTCCGCATCCAGTTGCTGTTGCCGCGCAGCGTGTTGATCTCGCCGTTGTGGGCGAGCATGCGGAAGGGCTGCGCCAGGCGCCAGGTCGGGAAGGTGTTGGTCGAGTAGCGCTGGTGGTAGATGGCGAAGGTCGAGACGAAGCGCTCGTCGAGCAGGTCGGGGTAGAAGTTCGACAGCTGCTCGGCCAGGAACATGCCCTTGTAGATCATCGAGCGGCAACTCAGCGAGCAGATGTAGAAATCGCCGATATGGGCGGCGAGCACGCGCTGCTCGATGCGCCGGCGGATGATGAAGAGGTCGCGCTCGAACTGGTCGTCGGCGAGGCCGCGCCGGTTCTCGATCATGATCTGCTCGATCTCCGGCCGGGTGGCATTGGCCTTCTCGCCGATCACGCCGGCGTTCACCGGCACCTGGCGCCAGCCGAAGATGCCGTGGCCGAAGTTGAGGATCTCGGTCTCGACGATGGTGCGGCAGGTCTCCTGCGCCGCGAGGTCGGTTTTGGGCAGGAAGACCATGCCGACGGCGAGCTTGCCCTCGCCGGGCACGAAGCCGCCGGTCTTGCGGATGTGCTCCTTGAAGAAATCCTGCGGGATCTGGACGTGGATGCCGGCGCCGTCGCCGGTCTTGCCGTCGGCGTCGACGGCGCCGCGGTGCCAGACCGATTTCAGCGCCGTGATGCCGGCGAGCACCACCTGGCGGCGCGGCTTGCCGTCGAGCGCGGCGACCAGGCCGACGCCGCAGGCGTCGTGCTCGTCGGCCGGATCGTAGAGGCCGGTGCGCGCGAGATGCGCGGCCTCGGCGCGCCACGCGGCGGCGAAACGGGAACCCCGGTCGGTCGGATCGCTCATGGCAGCCTCCTCAAGAGGCCTTGGCGAGCGGCAGCTCGCCGGCGGCCTTGGCGGCAAGATAGGCGTGCATGGCCTGGGCGGCGTCGCGGCCGTCGCGGATCGCCCACACCACCAGGCTGGCGCCGCGCACGATGTCGCCGGCGGCGAATACGCCGTCGAGATTGGTCATCAGCGAGCGGAAGTCGGTCTTCACCGTGCCCCAGCGCGTGACGCCGAGATCGGGCTGGCCGAAGCGCGCCGGCAAATCCTCGGGATCGAAGCCCAGCGCCTTGACGACGAGGTCGGCCGGCAGCCTCAGGTCGCTGCCTTCGACCGGCACCGGCGTCTGGCGGCCCGAGGCATCGGGCAGGCCGAGCCGCATGCGAATGGCACGCACGGCCTCGGCATGATCGGTGCCGAGCACCGCCCTGGGCGCCGACAGCCAGACGAACTCGACGCCTTCGTCCTCGGCGTGGCGGACCTCGCGCAGCGAGCCCGGCATGTTGGCGCGGTCGCGCCGGTAGAGGCACTTGACCGAGCGCGCGCCCTGGCGCACCGCGGTGCGCACGCAGTCCATCGCGGTATCGCCGCCGCCGATCACCACCACGTGCTTGCCGGCGGCGTTGAGCGTGCCGTCGTCGAAGGCCGGCACGGAATCGCCCAGCCCCTTGCGGTTGGAGGCGGTCAGATAGTCCATCGCCGGCACCACGCCCGGCAGGCCGCCGCCCGGCATCTGCGCGTCGCGCGCCTTGTAGACGCCGGTGGCGACGAGCAACGCGTCGTGGCGCGCGCGCAGGTCGCCGAGCGTCGCGTCGCGGCCAACCTCGAAATTGAGGTGGAAGACGATGCCGGCGGCGGCGAGCAGCTCGGCGCGCCGCTGCACGACGTGCTTTTCGAGCTTGAAGCTGGGAATGCCGTAAACCAGCAGGCCGCCGACGCGGTCGTGGCGGTCGTAGACGTGGACCTGGTAGCCGCGGCGGCGCAGCTCCTCGGCGGCGGCGAGCCCGGCCGGCCCGGCGCCGATGATGCCGACCGATTGCCCGAGCTCGCGCCGCGGCTTGACCGGCTTCACCCAGCCCTTCTCCCAGGCCGTGTCGGTGATGAACTTCTCGACCGAGCCGATCGTCACCGTACCGTGGCCGGCCTGCTCGATGACGCAGTTGCCCTCGCACAGCCGGTCCTGCGGGCAGATGCG
>CAYTWJ010000299.1:0-4203 GCA_964442055.1 uncultured Rhodospirillaceae bacterium
CAGGACGGCGGCGGCCGGGCCGCCGGCCAGTTTCTCGGCGGCGGCCGCTTCGGGAGCCGGGCGGCGATTCCGTTCCGGCAGCGCAACGACCTTGCCCTCCTCCTCGACCTCGCGCTCGCCCAGGGTCGCGGGCGGCCGCTCGTGCCCGGTGCGACGGCCGAGCACGCTGCGCAGGCGCAGGAGGACGAAGCCCGCGACCATCGCCAGCAACAGGATGTCGAGATAGTTGAAGCCGTCGCCCATGGCTCTCCAATTGCGCCGCTTGGCGGTCCCGGATTGCGACCCGCCGGCGGCCCGATGCGCGTTGTGCGAGACGCAGCCCAAGGCAGGATGATCGGCGGCTGAGCGAGGCTTGCGCCGGCATCCCGAAGGTCAGCCTAGCGGCTCGCGCCCCGCCGGTCCAGCGATGCGCCGCCGCTTGCCGCCGGCCATCTTCTTCAGATAGGCGCGCCGGTCGGCGGAAGCAAGTTTCCGGCAGCTCTTGTTGTGCGAACAGGGACTTCCGTGCTAGCGGTGCCCGCTCTTCGTGCGGGAGTCGAGCATGAGCGACCAACCGGGCGGCAACGGCAGCGGCCAGAGCGGGCCCCAGGGCCAGGCGCAAGCGCAAGGCCAGCCCCAGCCCCAGCTGACCGTCAACGTTCAGTACGTGAAGGACCTTTCCTTCGAGAACCCGAACGCGCCGCAAAGCCTCACCCGGCAGGCGGCGCAGCCGCAGGTGACCATCAACGTCGACGTGCAGGCGCGCGGCGTCGCCGAGTCGATGTACGAAGTGACGCTGCGCCTCACCGCCAATGCGGCCCAAGGCAGCGAGACGGCCTTCGTCGCCGAGCTGCTCTATGCCGGGGTGTTCACGCTGCGCAACATCCCGCGCGAGCACATCGAGGCGGTCTGCCTGATCGAGTGCCCGCGCCTGCTCTTCCCGTTCGCGCGCCGGATCATGGCCGACGTCACTCGCGACGGCGGCTTCCCGCCGCTGATGATGGAGCCGATCGACTTCGTCGACCTCTATCGGCGCAGCCGGCAGCCGCAAGCCGCCGCCGCGGCGGCGCCGGATACCGCGCCCAAGCTCGACTAGCTCCCCCAGATCGGCTGCTTCAGCCGGCCGACGAAGGCGGCGTGCGCGGCCAGCTCGGCCTCGTTCGGCGCGTGCGGGCGCGGCGGGCGCGCCTTGCGCTCGACGACGGCGTGGTCGGGCCCGCTTTCCACCGCCAGGCTGAGGTCGGGCTGGCGGCCGCCGATCAGCTCGAGGTAGACGTCGGCCAGCAGGCCGGCATCGAGCAGCGCGCCGTGCCTGGTGCGCGCCGAGGCATCGATGCCGAAGCGGCGGCAGAGCGCGTCGAGCGAGGCCTGGGCGCCGGGGAAGCGGCTGCGCGCCAGCCGCACCGTGTCGATGGCGCGCCCGGCCGGCAGCGGCGCCAGGCCGAGGCGGGCGAACTCGGCGTTGAGGAAGGCGAGATCGAAGCCCGCATTGTGGATCACCAGCGGCGCGTCGCCGATGAATTCGAGCAGCTCCGCCGCCACGTCGGCGAAGGTCGGCTGGCGGCGGAGAAAGTCCTCGCTCAGCCCGTGCACCGCGAAGGCGTCGGTCGGCATGTCGCGCTCGGGGTTGACGTAGCGCTGGAATTCGCGCCCGCTGGCGATGTGGTTGACCAGCTCGACGCAGCCGACCTCGACGATCCGGTGGCCCTGCGCCGGATCGAGGCCGGTGGTTTCGGTGTCGAGAACGATTTCGCGCATGTCGCCCTTTTTCTGGCACAGCCGCGCGGCGCGGCCAAGGGCCCGCGCGCCGATCAGGGATCGGCCGTCGCCTCGGCGACCAGCCTGGCGACCAGGTCCTTGATCTGGGCGAAGGTTTCGTCGCGCGTGCCGGTCGTCCAGATCACGTAGTCGGCGCGCCGGCGTTTTTCCTCGTCGGGCATCTGCTTGGCGAGGATCGCCGCGAACTTCTCCGCCGTCATGCCCGACCGGGCGAGCACCCGCTCCTTCTGCACCTCGGCCGGCGCGCTGACCACCACGCTGCGGTCGCAATTGGCCTCGCCGCCGGTTTCGAAGAGGAGCGGAATGTCGAGCACCACCAGCCGGGCGCCGGCGGCCCGCGCGCGGGCGACGAAGTCGCGCTGCGCCGCGCGCACCAGCGGATGGATGATCGCCTCGAGGCGGCGCAGCGCCTCGTGGTCGCCGAGCACCATGGCGCCGAGCCGGGCGCGGTCGACCGCGCCGTCGGCGACGCTGCCGGGGAAGGCCTCGGCGATCGCCGCCACCGCGGCGCCGCCCGGCGCGTAGAGCTCGTGCACCGCGGCGTCGGCGTCGAAGACCGGCACGCCGAGCCGGCGGAACGCCTTGGCCGCTTCCGACTTGCCCATGCCGATCGAGCCGGTGAGGCCGAGCACGATCATGCCCTTGCCGCCGGTCATGCCGCCGCCAGCACCGCGCGCCGAAGCTCGGGCGTGACCTCGGGCTCGACGCCGAACCAGGCGGCGAAGCCGGGCCGCGCCTGGTGGAGCAGCATGCCCAGCCCGTCGACGACCCGGTTGCCGCGCCGCCGCGCCGCCGCCAGGAGCGCGGTCTCGAGCGGGGTATAGACGATGTCGTTGACAACGGCTTCCGGCGGCAGGCGGGCGAGATCGAGCTCGAGCGGCGACTGGCCCTGCATGCCGAGGCTGGTGGTGTTGACGAGCAGCGCCGCGCCGTCGAGCGCCTGCGCCCGCTCCGCCCAGGAGAAAATGCGGATCGGCCCGCCGATCGCCTCGGCCAGCGCCTCGGCCCGCTCGCGGCTGCGATTGACCAGGCGCAGCTCGGGGGCGCCGCCGTCGACCAGCGCGGCGACGATCGCCCGCGCCGCGCCGCCGGCGCCCAGCACGACCGCCGGGCCGGCATCGAGCGTAAATTCCGGCGCGCCCTCGCGCAGGCTCTCGACGAAGCCGAAGCCGTCGGTGTTGCTGCCCACCAGCGCGCCGTCGCCGGCGACGACGATGGTGTTGACCGCGCCGACGCGGCGCGCGCTCGGCTCGAGGCGGTCCATCCGCGCCAGCGCCGCCTCCTTGTGCGGCAGCGTCACGTTGGCGCCGCGATAGCCGCCGGCCGGCAGGCCGCGCACGAAGGGGCCAAGCTCAGGCGGCGGCACGGCGAAGCGCTCGTAGGAGCCGTCTATCCGGTAGCGGCGCAGCCAGAATCCGTGCAGGGCCGGCGAGCGCGAATGCGCCACCGGCCAGCCGATCACGCCGGCGCGAAGGCGCGCGCCCGTCATGTCTCGATCTCCCCGCTGGCGCGGAGGAAATCGAGCAAGGGCAGCAGCGGCAGGCCGAGAATGCCGAAATAGTCGCCCTCGATGCGCGCGAAGAGCTGGATGCCCGGGCCCTCGAGCTGATAGGCGCCGACGCTCTGCAGCGCCGCCTCACCCACCCGCGCCAGGTAATGGTCGAGGAAGCCGTCGGAGAATTCGCGCATGGTGAGGCGGGCGAGGGCGGCGTGGCGCCAGATCACGCCGCCGCCGCGGGCCACGGCGACGGCGCTGGCGAGCACATGCTGCTTGCCGCGCAGGCTGCGCAATTGCGCGCGAGCGGCGGCCAGATCCGCCGGCTTGTCGAACCAGTCGGCGCCGCAGCTCAGGATCTGATCGGCGCCGATCACCAGCGCGCTCGTTTGTGATGCCGACGGGCGGCCCGCCTTGAGCTCGGCCAAGGCGGTGGCGGCGTCGCGCGCGCTGGCGCCGGCGGCGCGCATCGATTGCTTGAGCGCGGCTTCGTCCACGCGCGCCGGCGCGACCTCGAAATCGAGCCCGGCGGCGCGCAGCATGTGCGCGCGTGTCGGGCTCGCGGAGGCGAGGACGAGCGGCGGCGGGACCGCGTTCAAACGGCGGCCTCGCCTTTGCGCAGCGCCTCCTGGCGCCGGCTATGGAGATTGAGCACCGCCGCCGCGGTCTCCTCGATCGATCGCCGGGTCACGTCGATGACCGGCCAGCCGTGACGGGCGAATATCTTGCGCGCGTAGGCGAGCTCCTCCTTGACGCGCTCGTGGTCGACATAGGCCGTCGCCGTCCGTTCGTTGAGCGACAAGAGCCGGTTGCGCCGGACCGAAACCAGGCGGTCGGCGCTGGCGATCAGCCCGACGACCAGCGGCCGCGTCGCCGTCTCCAGCTCGCGCGGCAAAGCGACGCCGGGAACGATCGGCACGTTCGCCGTCTTCATGCCCCGGTTGGCCAGG
>CAYTWJ010000300.1:0-4179 GCA_964442055.1 uncultured Rhodospirillaceae bacterium
AAGGCCACGATCGACGGCATGATCGCGCGGCGCTTCGGCCGCATCGTCAACATCACCTCGGTCGCCGTGAAGGCGCCGATCGCCTATCTCGGCCTGTCGAACGGGGCGCGCAGCGGCCTGACCGGCTTCGTCGCCGGGCTGGCGCGCAAGACGGTCCGCCACGGCGTCACCATCAACAATCTGTTGCCGGGCCCGTTCGACACCGACCGCTTTCGCGGCACGGTGGCGGCGCGCGCCAAGGCCAATAACCGCAGCCCGGCGGACGAGCTGGCGGCGCTGGTCCAGGGGAATCCGGCCGGCCGCATCGGCGATCCGGCCGAATTCGGCGCCGCCTGCGCGTTCCTGTGCAGCGCGCAGGCCGGCTTCATCACCGGCCAGAACTGGCTGCTCGACGGCGGCGCCTTTCCTGGCACATTCTAAGCCGACCGCCGCAGGGGAGGGTTGACATGCGCCATCTGCTCGTCCTGCTCGCCCTCGTTCTATGCGCCACGGCCAGCGTCGCCGAGGCCCCCGGACCCGTCGGAACCTGGTCGACCGAGGGCGGCAAGAGCCACGTCGAGATCGTCCCCTGCGGCAGCCAGCTGTGCGGCCGGGTGGTCTGGCTGAAAGAGCCGCTCGACGAGGCGGGCTCGCCCAAGACCGACCGCAGCAATCCGGAGGCGGGTCTGCGCACGCGGCCGATCCTCGGCCTGCCGTTGCTGTCCGGCTTCGTCCCCGCCGGCGACGGTCGCTGGGCGGACGGCAGCATCTACAACCCCGAGGACGGCGGCACCTACAACTGCACGCTGACCGTGCTCGATGCCGATACCCTCCGGGTGCGCGGCTATGTCGGCTTGCCGCTGTTCGGCAAGACCCAGGTGTGGAACCGGGTGAAGTAGCCGTCAGGCCTCCGCCAGCAGGGCCGGGGTCACGAACTCTTCGAGGCGCCCGCAGCCGGGCTTGAGCTCGCGCCAGCGGCGGATCGCCAGCTCGATGACGGCGAGGCCGCCGGTCGGGTATTTCGTTGCCATGCGCTGGCGGGCGGCGCTGTCGCCCGCAGCGGCGAGGAGGGCGGCAAGCTGTTCAAGGCCCGGATTATGGCCGATCAGCATCACCGACCCGACGTTGTCGTCGAGCCGTTTCAAGAGGCCGACCATGTCATCCGCCTCGGCGAGGTAGAGGTCGCGGCGGTATTCCACCAGGGGACCGGAACCCAGGCCCTCCGCGACTCGGATAAAAGTTTCGCGGGCGCGGGTCGCCGTCGAGCACACGACCAGGTCGGGACGCGCTTCCGCGGTACGCAAGTACGCAGCCAGTCGCCGCGCGGCGCCGCGGCCACGCTTGGCCAGCGGCCGGTCATGATCGGCGAGGGCAGGGTCGTCCCAGCTCGATTTGAGATGGCGCAACAGATAGAGGGTCTTCACGGCGCGATTTCGTGCCGCCGGCCATGGGGGGCGGCAAAGCCGGCTCAACATATTATATTCTAAACATTTGGTAGCTATGATGACAGTACCGGGCCGGGGTTACGGAACGTGACGACAATCGAGATGGCAATCGCGAGACGAGGCGAACCGCCCGGCGAAACCGCGCCGGCCGGGCCGCTGACGCTCGACGACAACAGCCGTTTCATCAACCGCGAGTTGTCTTGGCTGGCCTTCAACCAGAGGGTCATGGAGGAGGCCTACAATACCCGCCACCCCCTGCTCGAGCGGCTGCGCTTCCTGTCGATCTCGGCCAACAACCTCGACGAGTTCTTCATGGTGCGCGTCGCCGGCTTGTGGGGCCAGGTCAAGGCCGGGATCGAGCTGACCAGCCAGGAAGGCCTGACCCCGGCGCAGCAGCTGGTCGAGATCAACAAGGCGGCCGGCGAGCTGATGGCCGAGCAGCAGCGCTGCTGGAACGTGCTGCGCGTCGAGCTGCGCGAGGCCGGCATTTGCGTGCTCGAACCCGACGAGCTGCGCGAGGCGGACGGCCGCTGGCTCGAGGACCATTTCCTGAGCCACGTGTTCCCGGTGCTGACCCCGCTGGCCATCGACCCGGCGCACCCGTTCCCGTTCATCCCCAATCTCGGCTTTGCCATGGTGCTGCAGCTGCGCCGCGTGCGCGACGCGCGCAGCCTGAACGCGCTGCTGCCGCTGCCGAGCCAGGTCAACCGCTTCGTCCGCCTGCCCGGCGAGGGCATCCGCTTCCTTTCTCTCGAGAAGCTGGTCGGGCTGTTCCTGTCGCGCCTCTTCCCCGGTTACGAGGTTGTCGGCCGCGGCCTGTTCCGGGTCACCCGCGACAGCGACATCGAGATCGAGGAGGAGGCGGAGGACCTGGTGCGGGTGTTCGAGACGGCGCTCAAGCGCCGCCGCCGCGGCACCGTAATCCGGCTCAAGATCGATGCCGCCATGCCCGACGACCTGCGCCGCTTCGTGCTCGACGAGCTCGAGGTGAGCGCCAACGCGGTCACCGTGGTCGACGGCCTGCTCGGCCTCGCCGACACCACGCAACTGATCGTCGACGACCGGCCCGAGCTCAAGTTCCCGCCCTTCACCCCGCGCTTCCCCGAGCGCATCCGCGATTTCGGCGGCGACTGCTTCGCCGCCATCCGCCACAAGGACCTGATCGTCCATCACCCCTACGAGAGCTTCGACGTGGTGGTGCAGTTCCTGCGCCAGGCGGCGGCCGATCCGAGCGTGGTGGCGATCAAGCAGACGCTCTATCGCACCTCCGACGACAGCCCCATCGTCAAGGCGCTGATCGAAGCCGCCGAGGCCGGCAAATCGGTGACGGCGCTGGTCGAGCTCAAGGCCCGCTTCGACGAGGCCGCCAACATCCGCTGGGCGCGGGATCTGGAGCGCGCCGGGGTGCAGGTCGTGTTCGGCTTCATCGAGCTCAAGACCCACGCCAAGATCTCGCTGGTGGTCCGCCGCGAGGGCGGCGGCCTGCGCTCCTACGTCCATTTCGGTACCGGCAACTACCATCCGGTGACGGCGAAGATCTATACCGACCTCAGCTTCTTCACCGACGACAAGGAGCTGGCGCACGACGCCGCCTGCCTGTTCAACTATCTCACCGGCTACGCCGCGCCCGAGCAGCTGCACATGGTGGCGATCTCGCCGCACCTGCTGCGCCAGACCATCGTTCGCCTGATCGACGAGGAGATCGCGCACGCGCAGGCCGGCCGTCCGGCGGCGATCTGGGCGAAGATGAACTCGCTGGTCGACGCCGCGGCGATCGACGCGCTCTACCGGGCGAGCCAGGCCGGGGTGCAGGTCGATCTGGTGGTGCGCGGCATCTGCTGCCTCAGGCCGGGCGTGCCGGGCCTGAGCGAGAACATCCGGGTCAAGAGCATCGTCGGACGGTTCCTCGAGCATTCGCGCATCGTCTGCTTCGGCGCCGGTCACGGCCTGCCTTCGCCGGAAGCCAAGGTGTTCATCTCCTCGGCCGACTGGATGCCGCGCAACTTCGACCGCCGCGTCGAGGCGCTGGTGCCGATCGAGAACCCGACCGTGCACGAGCAGGTGCTCGACCAGATCATGGTCGCCAATCTCAAGGACGAGGCGCAGAGCTGGCGCCTCGGCCCGGACGGGCGCTACACGCGCGTCGCCGCCGGGCCGGATGCGTTCAGCGCGCATACCTATTTCATGATCAACCCAAGCCTGTCCGGCCGCGGCAAGGCGCTGAAAGGCGCCGAAGCGATCCCGCGGCTGGTGCTCAAGACCAGCTAGGAATGGTAGCGCTCGACGAGGCAGCGGCGGCCGCGCATCAGGCCGTGTCGCCGGTCGCCGTAATCGATATCGGCTCGAACTCGGTTCGCCTCGTCGTCTTCGACGGTCCCCGGCGCTCGCCGGTGCCGCTGTTCAACGAGAAGGTGCTGTGCGGGCTCGGCCGGCGCCTGGCCGAGACCGGCAGGCTCGACGAGAGCGGGGTGGCGCTCGCCGGCGCTGCGCTGCGCCGCTTCGCCACCCTGGTGCGGCTGATGCGGGTCGGCGATCTGCGCGTGGTGGCGACGGCGGCGGTGCGCGACGCCGCCAACGGCGGCGCTTTCGTCGCCGAGATCGAAAAGGCTTGCGGGTTCAAGGTGCGCGTGCTCTCGGGCGCGGAGGAGGCCGGGCTGTCGGCGCTCGGCGTCGTCAGCGGCATCCCCGAGGCCGACGGGGTGATGGGCGATCTCGGCGGCGGCAGCCTCGAGCTCGTCCGCCTGGCGATGGGCGA
>CAYTWJ010000301.1:0-4140 GCA_964442055.1 uncultured Rhodospirillaceae bacterium
GAGCCGAGGGGAATCGAACCCCTGACCTCCTCATTGCGAACGAGGCGCTCTCCCATCTGAGCTACGGCCCCGCCGGCGAGGCGGGGATAGTGGCTTCGCCGCCCGGCCCTGTCAAGCGCGCCCCGGAACCGCACCAAGTGCTTGTCGCAGCGGAGCTATCTCCGCTTGCCAGCGGCCGAGCCCGCGCGCTACACCTTGGGCGCCGCAAATGGGGGACCGCCGACGTGCTGCCGGCCATCCGCGACATCCTGCTGATCGTCATCGATCTGTACATATGGGTCCTGATCGCCTCGGCGGTCTTGAGCTGGCTGGTCGCGTTCAACGTCGTCAACACTTCCAACCGCTTGGTCTACACGCTGGGCGACCTCCTCTTCCGCCTGACCGAGCCGGTGCTGCGGCCGATCCGCTCGGCGCTGCCCAATCTCGGCGGCATCGACATCTCGCCGGTGATCGCGATCCTGATCCTGATCTTCCTGCAGCGGCTGATCGTCTACAACCTTTGAGCGCACGGGCGACGACGACGGTTCCCTTCTCCGCCGCCGCCGGGGGCGTGCGCGTCGCCGTGCGGCTGACCCCCAAGGCGAGCCGCGACGCCGTCGACGGCCTGCGCCCGACCGCCGAGGGCGGGGCCGAGCTCGCCGTCAAGGTCACCGCGCCGGCCGAGCGCGGCAAGGCCAACGCGGCGCTGATCCGCCTGCTCGCGCGCGAATGGCGGCTGCCGCCATCGGACCTGGCGCTGGTCGCCGGCGCGGGCGACCGCCACAAGCAGCTCATGGTGCAGGGCGAGCCGAAGGAGCTGCTCGCGCTCCTCGGTGCCTGGCTCGAGGAGCGGGTCGGTTGAGCGCGCGGCTGATCGACGGCAAGGCCTACGCGCTCGAGCTCCGGGCGCGCGTCGCCCGCCAGGTGGCCGCGTTCAAGGCGCGCACCGGTCGCGTCCCGGGCCTGACCGTGGTGCTGGTGGGCGAGGACCCGGCGAGCCAGGTCTATGTGCGCAACAAGGGCCTGCTCACCCGCGAGGCCGGCATGCGCTCCGACGAGATCCGCCTGCCGGCGAGCACCGGCCAGGACGCGCTGCTCGAACGGATCGCGCGCCTCAACGCCGACCCGGACGTCGATGGCATCCTGGTGCAGCTGCCGCTGCCCAAGCCTCTCGATGCCAACGCCGTGATCGCCGCGATCGATCCCGGCAAGGACGTCGACGGCCTGCATCCGCTCAATGCCGGCAAGCTCGCGCTCGGCCTCGAAGGCTTCGTGCCCTGCACGCCGCTCGGCTGCCTGATGCTGCTGCGGCGCTATGCCGGCGACCTGGCCGGGCTCGACGCGGTGGTGATCGGGCGCTCGAACCTGGTCGGCCGGCCGATGGCCAGCCTGCTGATCCGCGAAAGCTGCACGGTGACCGTGGCCCATTCGAAGACGCGCGACCTGCCGGCGGTCTGCCGGCGCGCCGACATCCTGGTGGCGGCGGTCGGCCGGCCCGGCATGGTGCGCGGCGACTGGATCAAGCCTGGCGCCGCCGTGATCGACGTCGGCATCAACCGGGTGCCGGCGGAAGGGGGCAAGACGCGGCTGGTCGGCGACGTCGATTTCGCCGCGGCGACGGCGGTCGCCGGTGCCATCACGCCGGTGCCGGGCGGGGTCGGGCTGATGACCACCGCCTGCCTGCTCGCCAACGCCCTCACCGCTGCCTGCCGGCGGGCGGGGATCGACGAGGCCAGCCTCGGCGCCTGAGCGGGCGGCGTTCCGCCCTGTCACAAAACGCATCGGTCGCCCGTCTTGAAGGGCATAGACTCCGACCGTGCGAGGTTGCCATGACCACCCCTGATGCCCCGTCGCGGGCCGGCACTTCCGGCGCCGCCCGGACCGTCGCCGTGTTCGCCTTCGCCGCCGCCGGCGCCCTTAATGGCGCGATCATGCTGCTGGCCCCGGCGGAATGGTACGCCGCCGTGCCGGGCGTCGCCGTGAGCGGGCCGTTCAACGCCCATTTGGTGCGCGATGTCGGCGCCGCCTTCCTGGCGGTGTCGCTGCCGCTGATCGTCGTCGTCGCCGGCCTGCCGGGCGCGCGCCGCGTCTTCGCCCTGCCGGCGCTGATCTTCCTCGGCCTGCACGCGCTGGTGCACGCGGCGGAGGTCCTCGATCACGGCGTCCCGGACGGCGCGGCGCTGGCCGTCGATGTCCTCGGCGTGTACCTGCCGGCGGCCGTCATCCTGGCGCTCGTGCTGCGGCCGCGCCGAACTCGTCTGCCGGCGGCGCTGGCCGAAGGCCTGATCCGGGCCGGGGAGCAGCGGCTCGGGGTGGCGCTGCCCTACCTGCGCGAGGTCGCCCGCCTGGCGCCGGCGACCTTCGCCCGCCTGGGGCAGATCAGCGGGCTCGGCGCCGAGTCCGGCCAGGCACCGCGCGACCTCGCCCATCTGGCGGCGCTCGGTGCCGTCGCCCACGACGATTGCGGCGAATGCCTGCAGATCCACGTCAACCTGGCGCGGCGCGACGGCGTGCCGGCGGCGGTGCTCAAGGCGGCGCTGGCCGGCCGCTTCGACGAGCTGCCGCCCGCGCTCGCCGGCGCGTTCCGCTTCGGCCGCGCCACGGCGGCCAACGACCCCGAGCTGGCGCGCTGGGCGGGCGAGATCGAGGCCGCGCTCGGCCGCGGCGTGCTGATCGATCTCAGCTTCGCGGTGGCGCTGGCGCGGTTCCACCCGTCGCTCAAACGCGGCATGGGCCTGGCCCGGAGCTGCGCGCTGATCGACCTCGACTGGCGCGAGGCGGCATGAGCGACCGCCGCGCCGCGGTGTTCGAGGCGCACCGGAAGCGGCTGTTCGCGCTCGCCTACCGCATGCTGGGCGCCGTCGGCGAGGCCGAGGACGCGGTGCAGGACACGTACTTGCGCTGGCACCGCGCCGACGCCGATGCCGTCCGCGTGCCCGAGGCGTGGCTGGTCACCGCCTGCACGCGGCTCTGCATCGACCGCCTGCGCGCGGCGAAGACCGCCCGCGGCGCCTATGTCGGCCCGTGGCTGCCCGAGCCGGTCGTCGCCGCGCCCGACGACGCGGGCGCGCTCGCCGACAGCCTGCAGATGGCCTTCCTGCTGGTGCTCGAGCGGCTGAGCCCGAGCGAGCGCGCCGCCTATCTGCTGCACGAGGCCTTCGACCGCGGCTACGACGAGATCGCCGGCATCGTCGGCAAGAGCCCGGCGGCCTGCCGCCAGCTCGTCTCGCGCGCCGCGCGCAAGGTGAGGGAGGGGCGGCCGCGCTACGCCGCCGATGCCGCCGCCGCGCGCGACCTCGCGCGGCGCTTCGCCGAGGCGGCGGCGAGCGGCGATGCCGGCGCCTTCGCGGCGCTGCTGGCGGCCGACGCGGTGGTGGTGAGCGACGGCGGCGGCAAGGCGGTGGCGGCGCGCAACGTCATCGCCGGCGCCGATCGCGCCGCGCGCTTCCTCGCCGGGGTGTCGCGCAAGCAGCCGCCGGGCTTAAGGGTGCGGCCGGCGGCGGTCAACGGCGCGCCGGGACTGATCGGCTATGTCGCCGGCCGGCCGGTCTTCGCGCTGTCGCTCGCCATCGGCGAGGGCTTGATCCGCGGCGTCTATATCGTGCGCAACCCCGATAAGCTCGGCCACCTGCACGCGAGTGAGGCAGACTCGCCAAACTAAGATCAAATATTTGATCTTAGTTTGGCTTTGGGCTACTCTAACTAAGATCAGGCGCTTGATCTTAGCTGGAGAGGATGTATCAAGTCACTGAATCTGAAATAAGAAGACGCCTCGCCTTCGATAACCCGTGGTGGGAGGAAGGCGCGGTCCCGCGCCGTTTCCGTGACTGGCCCCAGCGGGTCTACCTGCGCGGGTTCCTTGAACTGGTCAGGGGCAAAGCGCGCCGCGCCGTGGTTTTGCTTGGGCCGCGGCGGGTGGGCAAGACGGTCCTGTTGCACCAGGCGATCCAGGCGCTGATCGACGATGGCGTGGCGCCGCGCGCAATCTTCTATATCGCGGTGGACACGCCGGTCTATTCCGGGCTGACGTTGGAAAAACTGCTCTGGCTGTTTCTCGATCTGCACAATCACCGCAAGACTGCGCGCCTCTTCGTTTGTCTCGACGAGATCCAGTACCAGCCGAAGTGGGAAGCCCATCTCAAGTCGCTGGTCGATTCCTTC
>CAYTWJ010000302.1:0-4139 GCA_964442055.1 uncultured Rhodospirillaceae bacterium
CCAGTTCTTTTGAATCACCTTGGAACCCTCGTCCCTGTCGCGGCGGTCGGGCAGCGACCGCCGCTTGCCTGCGCCTCGCGGCGCGTCGCGGCCGCAGAATGGCGGCCGCGCTCGAAAACTCTCTTCGCCGTTGCCCGCCGCCGCGGGCAACGGCGCGGCATCAGACCCGGCGCCGCTTCGGCGGCCGGCAGCCGTTGTGGGGGATCGGCGTCACATCGCGAATGGCCGTGATGGTAAAGCCCACCGCCTGCAGCGCGCGCAGCGCCGATTCGCGACCCGAGCCCGGGCCCTTGACTTCGACCTCGAGCGTGCGCACGCCGTGCTCCTGGGCCTTGCGCCCGGCCGACTCGGCCGCCACCTGCGCGGCGTAAGGCGTCGATTTCCGCGAGCCCTTGAAGCCCTGCGCCCCCGACGACGACCAGGCGATCGTGTTGCCCTGGGCGTCGGTGATGGTGATCTTCGTATTGTTGAACGAGGCGCTGACATGGGCCACTGCCGCGGTGATGTTCTTCTTCTCCTTGCGGCGAGCCCGTACCGTCGTCTTTTCCTTGACCATGTCCGACCTTCAATCCTTTTGGCGCCGGCGTCCCGCGGGGCCGCGGCTCAAGCCTTCTTCTTGCCGGCGATCGCCTTTGCCGGCCCTTTGCGCGTGCGCGCGTTGGTGTGGGTGCGCTGGCCGCGCACCGGCAGCCCGCGGCGATGGCGCAGCCCGCGATAGCAGCCGAGATCCATCAGCCGCTTGATGTTCATCGCCACTTCGCGGCGCAGGTCGCCCTCGACCCGGTAGTCGCGGTCGATCACCTCGCGGATCTGGATGACCTCGGCCTCGGTGAGCTGGCTGACCCGGCGGTCGACCGGCAGGTTCACCTTGGCGCAGATCTCCTTCGCCTTCCCCGGTCCGATGCCGTAGATGTAGGTGAGCGCCACCTCGACCCGCTTGTTCGTCGGGATGTTCACGCCTGCAATTCGCGCCACGCCTTTGTCTCCTCGTCAGCTTCCCAAGCCTTGGGCATTGATTCTATTGGATTTTTCCGATAGCCCGCCGCGTCGGAGCGGGCGATTATAGGAATAATCCACAGCCAGTCAACCGCCATCATGCGGCCCGCAGAGCGGCCTCGATCTGCCGCGCCACGTCGTCGATCTTGGCCATGCCGTCGACCCGGCGCAGGCAGCCCAGGCCCTCATAATAGGGCAGCAGCGATTCGGTCTGCTTGTGATAGGCCCGCAGGCGCGCTTTCACCGTCTCGGCATTGTCGTCGGAGCGGCGGGTGAATTCGGTGCCGCCGCACACGTCGCAAACACCGTCGAGCTTCGGCCGCTGGTAGCGGTCGTGGTAGCCGGCGCCGCAACGCGCGCAGGAGAACCGTCCGGAGATGCGATCGACGAGCGCGCCGTCGTCCACCTGCATCTCGATCACCGCGTCGAGCTTGAGGCCGCGCTCGGCGAGGATGCGGTCGAGCGCCTCGGCCTGGGCGAGCGTGCGCGGAAAGCCGTCGAGAATGAAGCCGTTGCGGCAATCCGGCTGACTGATGCGCTCGGCGATGATCGCCACCACGATGTCGTCGGGGACCAGGTCGCCACGCTCCATGATCGCCTTGGTCCGCTGGCCGATCGGATTGCCCGCCTTGACCGCCGCGCGCAGCATGTCGCCGCTCGACAGCTGGACGATGCCGTAGCGTTCGACCAGGCGCTGTGCCTGGGTGCCCTTGCCGGCGCCGGGGGGCCCGAGGAGGACCAGCTTCACCGCCGCGCACCCCGCAGCTTCGCCTTCTTGATCAGCCCCTCGTACTGGTGGGCAAGCAGATGCGACTGGATCTGCGCCACGGTGTCCATGGTGACGCTGACGACGATGAGCAGCGAGGTGCCGCCGAAATAGAACGGCACCGCCCATTGCGAGACCAGGACCTCGGGGATCAGGCAGATGACGCTGAGATAGACCGCCCCGATCAGGGTGAGCCGGGTCAGCACATAATCCAGGTACTCGGCGGTGCGCTGGCCCGGCCGGATGCCGGGGACGAAGCCGCCGTACTTCTTCAGGTTCTCCGCCGTCTCCGCCGGGTTGAAGATGATCGCCGTGTAGAAGAAGGCGAAGAAGATGATCATCCCCACATAGAGCAGCATGTAGAGCGGCTGGCCGTGGCCGAGCAGCGCGGTGATCGTGGTCAGCCATTCCGGCCCCTGGCCGGCGCCGAACTGCGCCACCGTGATCGGCATCAGCAGCAGGCTCGAGGCGAAGATCGGCGGAATCACGCCCGAGCTGTTGAGCTTCATCGGCAGGTGCGAGGCTTCGCCACCGAACATGCGCGCGCCGACCTGACGCTTGGGATACTGCACCAGGACCCGGCGCTGCGCCCGCTCCATGAAGACGACGGCGGTGATCACCCCCACCACCATGGCGATCAGGGCGAGGATGGTGAGGGTGTTCAGCGCGCCGGTGCGGCCGAGCTCGAGCGTCGCCACCAGGGCGCTCGGCAGTTGGGCGACAATGCCGGCGAAGATGATCAGCGAGATGCCGTTGCCGACGCCGCGCTGGGTGATCTGCTCGCCCAGCCACATCAGGAAGACGGTGCCGCCGGTGAGGGTGACCACGGTGGTGGCCCGGAAGAACAGGCCGGGATCGATCACCGCCGCGCCGCGGCCGCTGCTGATGCCCTCGAGGCCGACAGCGATGCCGTAGGCCTGGACCACGGCCAGCAGCACGGTGCCGTAGCGCGTGTACTGGTTGATCTTCTTGCGGCCGGCCTCGCCCTCCTTCTTCCACTGCTCGAGCGTCGGCGACACCGTCGTCATCAGCTGCATGA
The DNA here is from genome assembly GCA_964442055.1 of uncultured Rhodospirillaceae bacterium. Taxonomy (GTDB): domain Bacteria; phylum Pseudomonadota; class Alphaproteobacteria; order Ferrovibrionales; family Ferrovibrionaceae; genus CAYTWJ01. The sequence goes on from CAYTWJ010000302.1 coordinate 2,802, forward strand.
TGATCGAGGCCGAGATGTAGGGCATGATGTTGAGGGCGAAGATGGTCATGCGCCCCAGCGCGCCGCCCGAGAACACGTCGAACAGGCCGAGGATCCCGCCGCGATTCTGCTGGAACAGCTCGGCGAGGACCGACGGATCGATTCCCGGCAGCGGGATGTAGGTGCCGAGGCGATAGACGATCAGCGCACCGAGCGTGAACCAGAGGCGCTTCTTCAGCTCCGTCGCCTTGGCGAAGGCGGCGAGGTTGATGTTCGCGGCAAGCTGTTCGGCGGCTGACGCCATCCCTGCACTCCTAGTACCCGCTCGGGGCCCGTTCCGCCCCCGGGCGCGGCCCCCGTCGCGCCGCCCGCTAGTCCTCGTCGGCCTTCTTCTTGGCCTTCTTCGCCTTCTTCTCGGGCGCCGGGGCGGCCGCCGTCGGCGCTTCGAGCGACTTCACCGAGCCGCCGGCCTTCTCGACCGCCGCGACCGCGGCCCTGGACGCGCCGGTGACCTCGATCGCCACCTTCGCCTTGAGCTCGCCGCTGGCCAGCAGCCGGACGCCGTCGCGGCGACCGCCGACCACACCGGCTTCCACCAATGTGGCGATGGTGATCGGCAAATTCGAGTCCAGCTTGCCGGCATCGATCGCCGCCTGCAGGCGGCCGAGGTTGAGCGGCTCGTAGACGTTGCGGAACGGCGACTTGAAGCCGCGCTTGGGCAGCCGCCGGTGAATCGGCATCTGGCCGCCTTCGAAGCCCTTGAGGCGGACGCCGGTGCGCGCCTTCTGCCCCTTGACGCCGCGGCCGCCGGTCTTGCCCTTGCCCGAGCCGATGCCGCGGCCGATGCGCATGCGCTTCGTGCGCGCGCCCGGATTGTCGCTGAGTTGGTTGAGACGCATGTGCAAACCCCGATCTACCTCGCCCGGCCGGCCGCGGCCGGACCGATCACGCCTTGTCCTCGACCCGCAGCAGGTGGCGCACCTTGCGGATCATGCCACGGACGGCCGGGGTGTCCTCGAGCTCGCGCGTCGAGTGCAGCCGGCCGAGGCCGAGCCCCGCCACCGTCGCCTGCTGGTCGCGCGGCCGCTTGTTCGCGCTGCGCACGAGTGTGACCCGCACCGTCGCCTTGCCCGCCTTGCCCATCGCGGCTACTCCCCGGTCTCGTTGCGGCGGCCGATGATTTCGCTCACCTTCTTGCCGCGGCGGGCGGCCACGGCGCGCGGCGCGACCAGGCTCTGCAGCGCCTTGAAGGTGGCCTTCACCATGTTGTGCGGATTCGAGGTGCCCAGCGACTTGGTCACCACGTCCTGAACGCCCAAGGTCTCGAACACGGCGCGCATCGGCCCGCCGGCGATGATA
>CAYTWJ010000303.1:0-4130 GCA_964442055.1 uncultured Rhodospirillaceae bacterium
CTTGCCGCCGGCTTCTGGTCGGCGCTCTTCTTCCGGGCGCTCTCCGGCGCCGGGCTGGCGGCGGTCTACATGCCGGGCCTGCGCGCGCTGACCGACCGCATCGTCGCCGCCAACCAGAGCCGCGCGGTCACCTTCTACACCGCGAGCTATTCGGTCGGCGTCAGCCTCTCGTTCCTCATCGCCGGCGCGGTCAACGACCTCGCCGGCTGGTCGCTCGCCTTCGTCGCCGGCGGGCTCGGCCCGCTCGCCGCCCTGGCGCTGGTTCTCGCCCTGCTCGAGCCGGTGGCGCCGGTCTCGCGCGGCCAGTTGCGCGCGCTGCTCGACTACCGCCCCGTGCTGCGCAACCGCGAGGCGATGGGTTACGTGCTGGCCTATGCCGCGCACGGCTTCGAGCTGCTGGCGATGCGCGGCTGGATCGTCGCCTTCCTGCTGTTCGCCGCCGACCGGGCAGGCGACAGCCCGACGCTGGGCGTCACCGCGATCGCCGCGCTGCTGACCTTCATCGGCCTCCCCGCCAGCGTGCTGGGCAACGAGCTGGCGCTGCGTTTCGGCCGCCGGCGGGTGGTGACCGCGATCATGTGCGTCTCGGCGGCGACCGCCTGCCTGGTCGGGCTGTCGGCCGGCCAGCCGTTCTGCCTGGTGCTGACGCTGGTGCTGATCTACGGCGCCACCGTGACCGCCGATTCCGGCTCGATCACCGCCGGCGCGGCGGCCGCCGCCGAGCCCGAGCAGCGCGGCGCCACCATGGCGGTCCATTCGACGCTGGGCTTCGGCGCGAGCTTCCTCGGGCCGCTCACCGTCGGCATCGCGCTGGATGTCGTTGGCGGCGACGGCGGCCTGGCCTGGTTCGCCGCCTTCGCGGTGATGGGGCTCGGCGTGCTGACCGGGCCGCTGGCGCTTTTCATCTTGCGCCGGCGCTGAAGCCCTCAGCCGCGCCGCGCGCGCGGGTGCGCCGCGTCGTAGACCGCCGCCAGGCGCACCGCGTCGACCTCGGTGTAGCGCTGGGTCGTCGCCAGCGAGGCGTGGCCGAGCAGGTCCTGGATGGCGCGCAGGTCGGCGCCGCCGGCGAGCAGATGGGTGGCGAAGCTGTGGCGCAGCGCGTGCGGCGTCGCCGAATCCGGCAGGCCGAGCGCGGCGCGCAGCACGCGCAGGCGCTTCTGCACGATGGCGGGGTCGAGGCGGCCGCCGCGCAAGCCGCGGAAGAGCGGATCGTCGTCGCCGATCCGGAACGGGCAGGCGCGGCGGTAGGCGTCGATCGCCTCGCGCACCGCCGCCAGCACCGGCACCAGGCGCTGCTTGCCGCCCTTGCCGGTGACCCGCAGGCTGTCGCCCGCCGGGGCGTCGCGCCCCTGCAGCGCCAGCGCCTCGCCGATGCGCAGGCCGCAGCCGTAGAGCAGCGTGAACACCGCGACGTCGCGCAGGCCGAGCCAGGCCGGTTCCTCGGTCGAGGTCGCGGCCTCGCCCTTGGCGGCGGCGTCGAGCACTTCCCGCGCCGCGTCCTCGTCGAGCGGCCGCGGCAGCCCCCGCGCCAGTTTGGGCGTGCGCACCCCGGCCAGAGCCGGCGCGGCGACGCCGCGCTCGCGCCGCAAGCGGCGCAGGAAGCTGCGCACGGCGCTCAAGCCGCGGGCGATGGTCGCCGGGCTGAAGCCCTCGCCGTGACGCCGCGCCAGCCAGCCGCGCAAGTCGGCGGCGCCAAGCGCGGCGAGGTCGGCAAGCTCGGGCAGGCGGCCGAGATGCTCGAAGAGGAAGGCGAAGAACGACACCAGGTCCCGGTCGTAGGCGGCCAGCGTGTTGGCCGCGGCGCGCCGCTCGGAGCGCAGCCATTCCAACCAGGCGCCGACGGCCTCGCGCACCGCCGGCGCGGCGGCGACGCGGCTCTGCGGCGGCGCTAGCCCGGCGGCAGGTCGAGCCATCGGCGCACGCAGCGCCCGACCGCCTGGGCGAGGAAGGCGAGCAGCTCGGTGCCCTGGCCGGGATGGAACAGCCCGGCCTCGCGCGCGCCCAGCGCCAGGAGCCCCGGCGGCGCCATACGGCCGAAGGTCAGCCGCGCCAGCGCCTGCGAGCGCACCAGCGTCGCCGCCGGGCCGAAGATCGCCTCGTCGCCGGGCGCATCGTCGATCAGCACCACGTCGCGGCCGGCGCCGAGCCGGGCGTCGACCGCGCCGGGCGCGAGCACGTAGACCCCCGCCGCCGGGACGCGCGGCGCCTTGGCGCCGGCGCCCTCGACGCAGATGGTGACGGCGTCGATGCCGAGCAGCTGCGCCATGTCCTGGGTGGCGATGTGCACGAGATGCTCGAAGGTGGTGGCGTCGAGCAGGGCCAGGACGGCCTGGTGGACCATTGTCTGAATCGACATGTTGGCCCGGCTGGCCGCTATCAGCTGGCTGGCGGCGCCGTTGGCGCGGGCGAGCTGGCCCTGCAGGCGCTCGACCATGAAGCGCTGCAGGTCGACGACGCCCGGCGCGCCGTCGTGCCGCGCCGGCGGCACCATGGTCGCCGCTAGTTCGGGGTAGCGAAGCAGGAAATCGGGATGTCGTTGCAGCCAGTCGGCGACATCCTCCGGCGCCAGGTTCGGCGCCGCCACCACGTCCGGGAGATCGCTCGGGCCGTTCATCGCGCGGCCGTCAGGCACGACCGAGGATCGACTGGCCGGTCTTCTCCCAGTCGGCCAGGAAGGCGGCCAGCCCCTTGTCGGTCAGCGGGTGCTTGGCGAGGTTGCGCAGCACGGGCGGCGGGATGGTGATGACATCGGCGCCAAGCCGCCCGGCCTCGACGACGTGCATCGGATGGCGCACGCTCGCCACCAGCACCTGGGTCTTGATCGAATCGTAGTTGCGATAGATGGCGACGATGTCGCCGATCAGCGCCATGCCGTCCTCGCCGATATCGTCGAGCCGGCCGACGAAGGGCGAAACGAAGGTGGCGCCGGCCTTGGCGGCGAGCAGCGCCTGCGGCGCCGAGAAGCAGAGCGTGACGTTGACCATGATGCCGGCTTGGCTCAGCGCGCGGCAGGCCTTGAGCCCGGGCATCGTCAGCGGCACCTTGACGGCGATGTTGTCGGCGAGGTCGGCGAGGCGGCGCCCTTCGGCGACCATGCCGTCGAACTCGGTCGCCGCGACTTCGGCCGAGACCGGCCCGTCGACGATGCCGCAGATCTCCTTGATCACCTCGAAGAAATCGCGCCCGGTCTTGGCGACCAGCGAGGGATTGGTGGTGACGCCGTCGAGCAGGCCGCTGTCAGCGAGTTCGCGGATTTCGGCGGTGTCGGCGGTATCGATGAAGAACTTCATAAGGGGTCGGACTCCGGTCTTCTTCCGAGCGGCGCAAGACCGCGCGAACCGCGGCTGTTCGCGGCCGGCGGCGTTGGCTAGAGTCTAGCCGATGCCTTCCGCCACCGCTACCGCGGCAGCCGGCGGCGCAGGGGTCGCGGTGCTGCTGCCGCTGCCGCTCGCCGGCGCCTACACCTACCGGTTGCCGCCGGCCGTGGCCGCCGCGCCCGGCGATTTCGTCGCCGTGCCCTTCGGCAGCCGCCAGGCGGTCGGCGTGGTCTGGGACGGCGCTGCGGCGCCGATCGAGGAGCGGCGGCTGAAGGCGGTGACGGCGCGACTCGAGGCGCCGCCGGTCCCTGAGTCGCTGCGCCGTTTCGTCGAGTGGGTGGCCGACTACACGTTGACGCCGGTCGGCGCGGTCTTGCGCATGTGCATGAGCGTGCCCGATGCGCTCAGCCCGGCGCCGCCGCGCGTCGGCTACGTGCTCGCCGGTCCGCCGCCGGAGAAGCTGACGCCGGCGCGCCGGCGGGTCCTCGAGCTCGCCGGCGAGCGCCCGCCGCGCGCCGCCGCCGATCTCGCCGAGGCGGCCGGCGTCGGCCCCGGCGTGGTGCGCGGCCTGGTCGCGGCCGGCACGCTGGCGGCGGTGGCGCTGCCGCCGCTCGCCCCCTTCGCGGCGCCCGACGCGGCGCGGCCGGGGCCGGCGCTCGCGCCGGCGCAGGACGACGCGGCGCGGGCATTGGCCGAGGCGGTGGCGGCGCGGCGCTTCTCGGTGACGCTGCTCGAAGGCGTGACCGGCGCCGGCAAGACCGAGGTCTATTTCGAGGCCATCGCCGCCGCTTTGCGCGCCGGCCGCCAGGTGCT
>CAYTWJ010000304.1:0-4103 GCA_964442055.1 uncultured Rhodospirillaceae bacterium
AAAAACCGGGGAACGCCCAACCGCGTCAGCAGAGCCGCGCTTATACGCAAGGCCCGCCGTCGCTGTCAAACCCTATCGCGCTGGCGCGAAGATTAATAATAAGAGCCCTGACCGGCGGCTTCAAGGCCCAGACCAAGCTGAGCCCTACCCCGACCGCCCCAAGGGCACTCCAAGACCCGCTGCGGGTTGCTCGTGCGCTCAAAGCCTCATCCGGCACGCTCGGCGCGACGGGACAAAGCCGGGGCAACCGGAGGGCGGTAATAGTCCCGCCCTCGAAACCTGCCGCACTGGCACGAAGCCAGAGATGGGAATCCGGACCTGTGGTTTCAAGGGGCCGGCCAGGCCAAGCGCCGCGGCCGGCGCAAAACCGACTGCAGGTTTTACCCGCATTTAATGGCTGATCCCGTACTATCGGTGCGACGGGACGAAGCAGAGGGAAGCGCGAGGGCAGCAATGGCCCGCCCCCGGATCGGCCTCGCGCTCGGCAGCGGCGTCGCCCGCGGCTGGGCTCATATCGGCGTGCTGCGCGCGCTGGAGCGGGCCGGCATGAAGCCTGACATCATCTGCGGCACGTCGATCGGCGCGCTGGTCGGCGGCGTGTACCTCGCCGACCACCTCGCCACGCTGGAGGAATGGGCCCTCAGCCTCAACCGGATGCGGCTCGCCCGCTATCTCGACGTCCAGTTCGGCGGCGGCGGGCTCATCGCCGGGCGGCGGCTGACCGCGCTCTTGCGCGAGAACCTGGGCGATCGCACCATCGAATCCCTGCCCCGGCCGCTGGTCTGCGTCGCCTGCGAGCTCGCCACCGGCCACGAAGTCTGGGTTCAGCGCGGGCCGCTGGTCGAGGCGATCCGCGCCTCCTACGCCCTGCCCGGCGTGTTCTCGCCGGTCGGCATCGAGAGCCGCTGGCTGGTCGACGGCGCCCTGGTCAACCCGGTGCCGGTCTCGGTCTGCCGGGCGCTCGGCGCGCGGCTCGTCATCGCTGTCAACCTCAATGCCGACGTCTTCGGCAAGAGTCGCGTCGAGGGCCACCGCGCCGGGGCCAGCAGCGAGCTCGAGCTGGTCGAGGAGCCGGCGGGCGGGATCGAGGCGCTCAGCGCCCGCCCGGCCAGCGTCATGATGCGCCAGCTCTTCGGCCACGAGAAGAACGCGCCGAGCATGTTCAGCGTCATGGTCGGGTCGCTCAACATCATCCAGGACCGCCTGAGCCGCTCGCGCCTCGCCGGCGATCCGCCCGACGTGATCGTCGCGCCGCGGCTCGGCCATATCGGCCTGCTCGAGTTCCACCGCGCCGCCGAGGCGATCGAGGAGGGCGAAGCGGCGGTGGCGCGCTCGCTGCCCTTCCTGCGCGAGGCGCTGTCGGTGCTCTCCTCCTGACCGCTCAGCCGCTGGCGATGTAGCGGCGCAGCTCCTGCGCCTCGAGCTCGGTCTCGGCGATGCGCTGCTTGACGACGTCGCCGATCGAGACGATGCCGACCAGCCGCCCGTCGCGCAGCACCGGCAGGTGGCGGAACCGCCCGCCGGTCATCCGTTGCATCACCGAATCGATGGTGTCGTCGGGCGAGCAGCAGACCACCTCGCGCGTCATCAGCCGCTCGACCGGCAGCCGCGGCAGCATCTCGCCGTGATTGGCCAGGCCGCGCATCACGTCGCGCTCGGAGACCACGCCGGCGACCTTGCCGTCCTGGTCGAGGACCAGCGCGGCGCCGATCCCTTCGCGCACCAGCACGCGGCACAACTCGCCCACGCTGTCGCCCGGTCGAACCGAGACGACGCGGCTTCCCTTGCTCTTCAGGATTGCGGCGACATTCATGGCGCTTCCTTTCCCGGCGACGGCCGGAGCAGCCCCATGAGGCGCCGGACGGAAGCAGCGGCGGAGCCGGGGACTGCCCCGGTCGAAAGTCTTCTTCCTAATCAGTTAATCATGCGCCGCGCCGGCGGCGCTGGCAAGCCGGGCAGGGTCCGGCCTAGGAACCCGCAAGTTTCTCCGCCTCGGAGGCCAGCCGGGCGATGGTTTCGGCGGTCATGCGGTAGGGCAGCCACTCCTTGAGGTGGCGGATGCCGAGGCGGTGGTAGAAGTCGCGAGTCGGGTTCCAGTCGAGGACGTTCAGATCGACCCGCCGGCAGCCGCGCGCCTGGGCCAGCCGCGCGATTTCGAGGATCAGGCGCCGGCCGAGGCCGTGGCCGCGCGCCTCGGGGCGGACGAAAAGGTCCTCGACATAGATGCCGGCCCGCCCCTCCCAGGTCGAATAGTTGGGGAAGAACAGGGCGAACCCCTCGGGGCGGCCGGCCCGCTCGGCGATCAGCGCCTCGAAGCGCGCCGCGGCGCCGAAGCCGTCGCGCAGCACGTCGGCCTCGGTCAGCCGGACGCGGTCGGGCGGCTCGTTCTCGTATTCGGCCAGCGCGCGCACCAGGGCGACGATGGCCGCCGCATCGGCGGGCGCGGCGGGGCGGATGCGGATGTCGGGCATCGAAGGGCGGCCCCTTCCGGCCAGCGCGTCAGCGCGGCTCAATTGGTAGCGGGGGCCGGATTTGAACCGGCGACCAACGGCTTATGAGTCCGCTGCTCTACCACTGAGCTACCCCGCCGCAGAGCGTCGCAGAAATAGAAGTGCCGCCTGCGCCTGTCAAGGCAGCCGCTTAGGCGCCGAGCGCCGCCGCGCCCGCCTCGACCGGCCGGGTGGCGGCGATCCAGCCGCCGCCGAGCACCCGGTCGCCGGCATAGATCACGCCGGCCTGGCCGGGCGCGACGCCGGCCTCGGCGCGCAGCAGCTCGACCCGCGCCCCCCCGCCCGCCTGCGGATGGATGCGGGCGGGAACGGCCGGCTGGGTCGAGCGCAGCTTGACCGCGGCCTCGATCGGCGCCGCTCCGTCCGGCTCGACCAGCCAGTTCATCTCGCTGAGCTCGACCTCGGCCACACCGAGGGCCGCGCGCGGCCCGACCACGACGCGCCGGCGCGCCGCGTCGAGCGCCACCACGTACTGCGGCTCAGCGCCGCCGCCGCCGAGGCCGCGCCGCTGGCCGATGGTGTAATGGACGACGCCGGCATGGCGGCCGACCACGCCGCCGGCGAGATCGACGATGTCGCCCGGCTCGGCGGCGCCGGGGCGCAGCCGCTCGATCACCTCGGCATAGCGGCCGGAGGGCACGAAGCAGATGTCCTGGCTGTCCGGCTTGGCCGCCACCGGCAGGCCCCAGCGCTCGGCCAGCTTGCGCACCTCGTCCTTGCCCATTGCGCCGAGCGGGAAACGCAGGAAATCGAGCTGCGCCGGCGGGGTGGCGAAAAGGAAGTAGGTCTGGTCGCGTTTGCGGTCGGCAGGCCGATGCAGCTCGGCGCCGCGCCGGCCGGGGACGCGGCGCGCGTAATGCCCGGTCGCCAGCGCCTGCGCGCCGAGATCGCGCGCGACCTCGAGCAGGTCGCGGAACTTGATCCGCTGGTTGCAGCGCACGCAAGGGATCGGCGTCGCACCGGCAAGATAGCTGGCGGCGAAATCGTCGATCACCTCGGCGCGGAAGCGGCGCTCGAAATCGAGCACGTAATGCGGAATGCCGAGCGTTTCGGCCACCCGGCGGGCGTCCTGGATGTCGCGCCCGGCGCAGCACGCGCCCGGCCGTCCTGCCGCCGCGCCCTGGTCGTAGAGCTGCAGCGTCACGCCGACCACGTCGTAACCTTCCGCCTTGAGCAGCGCGGCCACGACCGAGGAATCGACGCCGCCCGACATCGCCACCACCACGCGCGTATCGGCACCAGCCGCCGGAAGGTCGATGGAATTCATGCAGCGCAATATAGAGAGCGCCGCCCCTTGCGCAATCTGCCGCGGCGCGCCACCCCGCCCGTTCCTGCCCAGAGGACCCGGCAAAAGCTGCTCGGCCGGCACTTTCGACATCCGATCGCCGTGCCAGGATAGACGATAAATCAAGCGGTTAGGCGGCAGACAAGCCTGGCCCGGCGCTTGCACCCCTGAAGCAGCCGATAGCGGTCCGTGAGCGCCAGTCGATGATGAAGATTGTTCTCCCCTCCGTTGCTTCCGCCCCCGCCCTGCCCGCGCCGGCCATCACCGCGCGCGACGGCGAATTCGCCCGCTCGCTGGATCGCGTCCTG
>CAYTWJ010000305.1:0-4066 GCA_964442055.1 uncultured Rhodospirillaceae bacterium
CAGATAGGCAAGCAGCAGCGCCGACGCCACGGCAAGGAGCAGCGCACGGCCCGCGCCCGAGAAACGCGACTTGCGGCGGTATCTGTCGTCGGCCGCCATGTCGCCCCCTAGAAGCGCCGGCCGAGCGCCCGGATGACCGCCCAGGCGAGGGCGAAGGTGGCCATCGCCAGCAGATAGGCGAGCGCCGAGCCGGAGCCGAACGAGAGATTGCGGAAGGTCTCGACATAGACCTGCCAGGAGAGCACGTGCGAGGCGTCGCCCGGCCCGCCTTCGGTAAGGATGAAGAACAGATCGAAATGGCGCAGCGCGGTCATCGTCTCGTAGATCAGCACCAGCATGAACCCCGGGCGCAGCGACGGCAGCGTGACGTGCAGGAAGCGCTGCAGCACGTTGGCGCCGTCGACGCGCGCCGCGCGGTAGAGATCGGCCGGAATCGACTTCATGGTGACGAGGACGAGGATCGCCGCCAGCGGCACCTCCTTCCAGACGAAGGCGTTGGCGATCAGCAGCAAGGTGCGGTCGGGGTTGCCGAGCCAGACGGTGTAGCGCTCGAGCGCGCCGAGCTGGAGCAAGAGCCCGTTGAGCGCGCCGTAGCTCGGGTCGTAGATCCATTTCCACATCAGCCCGTTGGCGACGCTCGGGATCGCCCACGGCACGAGCAGCAGGGCGCCGAGCCAGCGCCGGCCGCGGAAGGTCTCGTTGAGGAGGAGCGCGATCAGCAGCGCCAGCACGGCGATCGCCGCCACCGAGACGACGGTGAAGAGCGCGGTGCGCCAGGTCGCCGACCAGAACATCGGCTCCTGCACCATCTCGACATAGTTGTCGAACCAGATGAAGGGCACGCGCTGCGGCCGGGTGAGCTTGAGCCGGAAGAGGCTGAGATAGAAGGCGTAGACGACGGGGAACACGGCGACGACGGCGAGCACCGCCATCACCGGAGCGATCAGCAGATAGGCGCTGCGCTCGTCGTAGTTGAAGCGCCGCGACAGCCAGTCCGCGAAGCGCGTCCGGTTCACCGGGCCGTCCGTTGCACGGGGTTGCGCCGCAGGAAGCGGCGGCGCGCGGCCGGCCGCGCGCCGTCCCCGGCCAGCCGGCTCAGCCGGCTTCCTTCTTCAGCTTGTTCCACACCTCGGACGACTTCTTCATCGCGTCCTCGGGCGACATCTTCTTCAGGATCGCCTGCTGCCATAGCGAGCCATTGGTCTCCTGCCATTCGCCGAACCAGGGCGTGATGATGTCCTTCTTGCGCGCCAGCCCGGACTGCTTCGCGACCAGGTCGATGTCGGCGTACTTGTTGTAGGCGGTGCGGATCTCGGCGTCGTTGTAGAGCGATTTGACGCCGAAGCCGGCGCCGACGTCGAGGAACAGCAGCTTCTGGAACTTGTACTCGTTGTCGGCCTTGCCGCCGAACCATTCGATCAGCTTGACGGTGTCGGCGGCGCGCTGCCTGTCCTTCTTGGCGTGCTGGGTCAGGCCGTAGAAGCGCATCCAGCCCACCGTGGCGTGCGAGCCGTTCGGCCCCTTCGGCATCAGCATCTGCTTGACCCGGCCGGCGATCTGCGACTGCTTGGGGTCCTGCATCGTGCGCAGGCGGTACTGCGGCTCGAGCGCGAAGGGATGCGCGCCCGAGGTGAATGCCTTGAGTCCGGCCAGCTCGCCGATCTCGACGCAGCCGGGCGAAACGATCTTGTGCACGTTGACCGCGTCGACCACCCACTTGAGCGCCTCGACGCAGCCCTTCTTGGGCAGGTGCATGATGGCGTTGCCCTTGTCGTCGGTGAAGGCGCCGCCATGCGAATAGACCATCGCCGCCATGAACTCGATCAGCCAGCTCTCGCGCGCCAGCGCCATCATGATCGGGTATTCGGCGATGCCCGCCTTCTTGATCTTCAGCGCCTGCTGGGTGAGCTCGTCCCAGCTCTGCGGCGGCGCCGAGATGCCGGCCTTCTTCAGCCCCTCGTCGTCGTAATAGAAGGCCATGTGGTCGGCGTAGTAGGTCAGGCCGTACTGGCGGCCCTTGTACATCATCGACTGGTTGCAGAAGTCGGTGGTGTCGGCGTTGTACTTGGTCAGCTCCTTGTACTCGTCGATCGGCTGCAGCCAGCCGGCCGCGGCCCATTCGGGCAGCCAGTTGTCGGACACCCAGAGCGTGTCGATCGGGGCGCTGGCGACGAACTTGCTGACCATCGCCTCGCGGTACTGCGCCCACGGCGCGTTGGCATATTCGACCTTGATGCCGGTCTTCTGCTCGAAGGCGGTGATGTGGCTCTTGACCACATCGACTGCGGCCGACCAGGTGAAGAAACTGACCGTGCCGGCGGCGCGCGCCGGTCGCGCCGGCAGGCCGAGCGTTGCGGCGCCGGCCAAGCCGGCCGCGGCTCCGCCATATTTCAGGAAATCGCGACGACGCAAATGGCTCATGGCTGCCTCCCCTGCCTGGCACCGACGGACGCGATTTCCGCCGCCGGCGCAGGATGAAACGCTAGCACCCGCCGCCAAAAGTCGTCAATTGATGACTTCCGTCAGGCGGGGCGACGCTCGCCAGCGTCGCCCGAAAACCGGCGAGGAAGGTGCGCACGTGAAGGGCGATGATGGTTTCCTCGGGCACCGACTGGCTCGCCTTGTAAAGGTGCTTGCGAATGGCCAGGTGCGAGATCGCACCATGCAGCGTCCAGCCGATCTCATGTTGCAGCGCAGCATCCGCGGGCAGCGTGACGCCCTGCTCATGGGCGACCTCGGCGACGATCACTTCGAGCAGTCGCATGATCGTCGAGGTGATGTAGTCGGGCGCCATGCCGACATCGGCGAGCGAGGAATAGAGGAACAGCCGCATCCAGCGCCGCGTCAGCACGGTGGCGAAATAGTCGCGGTAGAAGGCGATCAGACGCTGCTCGACGGGCAAGCGGCGATCGCCGAGCTGGTCGAACCAGCCGGCACGGAAGGGCCCCAGAATGGCATGTCGGTAGACCTCGTCGAGCAGCGCCGCCTTGTTGGGAAAGAAGCGATAGAGCAGCCGCTGGGAGATGCCGCACGCGGCGGCAAGCGAGCGCGTCTGCGCGGTCAGGCCGTATTCGGCGAAGATGTCCTCGGCCTTGTGCAGGATCTGCTGGCGTCGCTCGTCGTAACGCAAGCGCCCGCGCGGCGGCTTTTCGTCTTGCGCCATTTTCTGGCGCAGCAATGCCGATTTCGCCTGCATCTGGTCGCCTTTCCCAGCCCCCGCGTATGCTCGTCGGAATGATACGATATCGTCAGTTGACGATAAACCGGCTTGGCGCGGTCGCGGCCGGCCTTACAATGCCACGAGCCAAATCCGCCGAGACCCGTCATGATTTACGAGATGCGCACCTATCGCCTCAGGCCCGGCACGACCGCCGAGTTCCTCAAGCTCTATGCCGAGAGGGGCTTGCAGATCATCACCCGTTACGCCCAGCTGGTCGGCTGCTGGCAGACCGAGGCGGGAACGCTCAACAGCGTCGTCTATCTCTGGGCCTACAACGATCTCGGCCATCGCGGCGAGCAGCGCGCCAAGCTGGCACGCGATCCGGAATGGCAGGCTTTCGTGCCGCAGATCCTGCCCTTCCTCGTCCACCAGGAGAACGCCTTCCTGCAGCCGGCCGCGTTCTCGCCGCTGAAATGACAGCGCAGGCGGCACCGCGCAATGGCAGGGCCGCGCATGGGCGATAGGCCGCCGGCCCGCCCAGCTTCGCGAAGCCTCCTCGCTCGGGCCCCCCGGGTGCGCGCGCTCTTGTTCCTGGCGGCGCTCTTCGCCGCCGAAGCCGCGCCCTTGCCCGCCGCCCACGCCGAGAGCGACGATGCGAAACCCGTGTTGGGCATCGAGCTGCGGCCGGCGGCGCCGATCGCCCTTTATGACGAGCGCCTCGGCCGCGCCGACTCCAACAGCCCGGTGCATGCCTATCGCGACCGCTCCTTCGCCTTCGTCTCGCACTACGAGCCGATCGGGCACATCTCTCGGCGAATCGGCTCAGCGGGCCTACGCTTCGAGGCGCCGATGGAACGCGTGCGAATCGCCGGCGATCCCGATCCAGCGGTCGGGAAATGGCTCGAA
>CAYTWJ010000306.1:0-4059 GCA_964442055.1 uncultured Rhodospirillaceae bacterium
GACGGCCGAGCCGATCGCCATCGAGGCGCGGCGCATCGGCCTTCATTCCGAGTACCCTGGCGAAACGCGGATCGGCCGGCTGGAATTCCTCGGCGGGCTGGCGCTGGCCAGCCCCGACCGCCGCTTCGGCGGCTATTCGGGACTGGAGGTGCGCGGCGACCGCCTGATCGCGGTCTCCGACCTCGGCCATTGGCTCACGGCCCGGCTCGAGCACGACCGGAGCGGCCGGCTGATCGGCCTCGCCGAGGGCGACATCGCGCCCCTGCTCGACCCGGCGGGGCGGCCGCTCAAGGCCAAGCGCGAGAGCGATGCCGAGTCGCTGCGCATCGCCGGCGACCTCGCGCTGGTCACCTTCGAGCGCGACCATCGGCTGTGGTGGTATCGCGGCTGGCCGCCGGTCTCGGCGCCGGCCGCCCCGGTCGCCAATCCGCCCGGCCTCGATCTCCTGCCCGAGAACGGCGGCATCGAGGCGGCGGCGATCCTGCCCCATTTCCGCCTGCTGCTGATCAGCGAGGGCGGCCGGCGGCCGGACGGCGATCTGCGGACCTGGTACGGCGACCGCGAGGGCTGGTACGAGATCGCCTATGCGACGTCCGGCCAGTTCGTGCCCACCGACGCGGCGGCGCTAAGGAATGGCGACGTCTTCGTGCTCGAGCGCCGCTACCGGCCGCTCGATGGCGTGGCGGCGCGGCTGGTGCGCATCGCGGCCGAGAAGATTCGTCCCGGTGCGCGGCTCGAAGGCGAGGAAGTGGCCGAGATCGCGCCGCCGCTCAACGTCGACAACATGGAGGGCCTCGCCCTCCACGAGGCCGAGGACGGTGGCGTGACGCTTTACCTGATGTCCGACGACAACCGCAATCCGCTGCAGCGGACGCTGCTCATGCAGTTCCGGCTGCGCCCCTGACCGCTGGCGGCGGCATCGCCTTGATCACCGCCATCAGCAGGCGGTAGGGCACCAGCAGCGTCGAGGCCATGAAGAGCTTGACCGCGAAGTCGCCGAGCCCGAGCGTGACCCACGGCACCGCGGTGCCGGCGAAGGCGAGGCCGAAGAAGAGCGCGGTGTCGAGCGCCGAGGCGAAGAAGGACGAGATGAACGGCGCCTTCCACCAGGCTTGGCGGCGCAGGCGGTCGAAGACGAAGACATCGAGAAGCTGGGCGGCGAGGAACGCGCTGCCCGAGGCCAGCGCGATGCGCCAGCCGGCGAAATAGACCGACAGCAACACCGCCGCGGCGAAACCGGCATAGACGACGCGCCGCGTCTTGGCGGCGCCGAAATGGCGGTTGGTCAGGTCGGTGACCAGGAAGCTCACCGGATAGGTGAAGGCGCCCCAGGTCAGCCAGTCGTTGATCGGGTACTGGACGGCGACGTTCGAGGCGACGACGATGGCGATCATCGCCGCCACCGGCAGCCACAGCTCGCGGGCCAGGACGCTCACGACGGCGGACCGGGTCACGCCTTGGGAGTGGCGGCGAGCGCCTTCTTGATCGCCCGCTTGAAGCGGCGCGCATCGTCCGACAGCCGGACGTCGGCGGTCTTGAGCAGCCAGTTGTCGATGCCGCCGTTGTGCTCGACCGAGCGCAGGCCGTGCGCCGAGAGCTTGAGGCGGATCTCGCGCCCCAAGGCATCGCTCGGCAGCGCCACCGAGCGGAGATTGGGCAGGAAGCGCCGCTTGGTCTTGTTGTTGGCGTGGCTGACATTGTTGCCGACCTGCACGCCCTTGCCGGTCACTTCGCAACGCCGGGACATGGCTACCCTCTTGCTTCGCGGCGCCCGCGGCCGGGAAGGGCCAGCTTGGGACGGCGCCAAAAAATGCCGAGCGGGGCCGGCTTCGGCACCCGCCCCGCGAGGGCGGCGTTGTACGCCAGCCGCCCGGCCCCGTCAAGGGCTGGAAAGGCCAAGGCCGGCGTGGGGTTAGTGACTGCGCCGGGGAAGCAGCCGCTGCAGCAGGCGGCGCGCGGCGGCGGTCGGCGGCACGACGCCGGCCGCCACCTCCGCCTCGAGCGCCGGCAGCTCGGCGGCGAGCTCGGGGTCGGCCTTGGCCCGCTCCATCAGGCCGTCGGCCAGCTCGCGCCACAGCCAGGCCCGCGCCTGCTCCGCGCGGCGGCGGGCGAAGGCGCCGCTCGCCTCCTGCACGGCGCGATAGCGGCCGATGCCCTGCCACACCTCCGGCACGCCCTTGCCGGTCAAGGCCGAGGCGAGCAGCACCTCGGGCCGCCAGCCGCTGTCGCGTGGGCGCATCAGCTGCAGCGCCGCGTGGTAGTCGGACTGCGCCACCTTGGCCGCGCGGAGCAGGTCGCCGTCGGCCTTGTTGACCACGACCAGGTCGGCCAGCTCCATGATGCCGCGCTTGATGCCCTGCAGGTCGTCGCCGCCGCCGGCCGCGATCAGCAGCAGGAACATGTCGACCATGTCGGCGACGGCGGTCTCCGACTGGCCGACGCCGACGGTCTCGACCAGCACCAGGCCGAAGCCCGCCGCCTCGGCCAGCAGCACCGCCTCGCGGGTGCGCCGGGCGACGCCGCCCAGCGTGCCGCCCGCCGGCGAGGGGCGGATGAAGGCGCGCGGATCGCGCGCGAGCTCGGGCATGCGCGTCTTGTCGCCGAGGATCGAGCCGCCGCTCAGCGCCGAGGACGGGTCGACCGCCAGCACCGCCACCTTGAGCCCCTGGCCGGTCAGGTGCCTGCCGAAGGTCTCGATGAAGGTCGACTTGCCGACCCCCGGCGCGCCGCTGATGCCGAGCCGGAACGCCTTGCCGGAAGCCGGCAGCACGCGCTCGAGCAGCGCCTCGGCCTTTTCACGGTCCTCGGCGTGCGTCGATTCGACGAGGGTGATCGCCTGCGCCAGCGCGCGCCGGTCGCCGGCGAGCAGGCGCTCGGCCAATGCCGCGACATCGGCGCCGCGGCGGGCCGGGCGGCGGGCGGGATGGCTGCGGGCGGTCATGGCGCCGACCATAGCGAAGCGCCGGTGCGCGCGCAGTCGTGATTTGACTCGTGTCCGGCCGGGGTTAACTTAACCGATGGGTTAACTATCACCACAGGGAGGCGACCATGGCGGAAGTGAATATCTATGGCAGCCCGCTCAGCAGCTACACGCGGACGGCGCGAATGGCCTGCGTCGAAAAGGGAGTGGCCTACGACCTGGTCGAGATGGCCCCCGGCGCCACCGTCGACGGCGTCAGCCACCCCTTCGGCAAGATCCCGGTGATGGTGCACGGCGGTTTCCGGCTCTACGAGACGCAGGCGATCGCGCGCCATATCGAGCGCAGCTTCGGGGGGCCGGCGCTGATCCCGGCCGACGCGCGCGCCCAGGCGCTGATGGACCAGTGGATCAGCGCCACCTGCGACTATCTCTACCAGAGCTGCGTGCGCGAGCTGGTGCTGCCGCGCCTGGTCGTGCCGATGCGCGGCGGCCAGACCGACGAGGCGGCGATCCAGCGCAGCCTGCCGCGCATCGTCCGGCATCTCGAGGTGGTCGACGAGGCGCTCGGGCGGAGCCCCTATCTCGCCGGCGAGGCGGTGAGCCTGGCCGACCTCTTCCTGGCGCCGATCATGTTCTGGACCTGGTTCACCCCCGAGGGGCGCCAGGCGCTCGAGCCCCGGCGCAACATCGGCAAGTGGTGGGAGCGCATGGCGGCGCGCGCCAGCGTCAAGGACACCATGCCGCCGATGCCCAAGGAACGGGCCGCGTAGCGCCGCGCCACCAGCGGGCGGAGCGCCAGCCCGCTCAGGCTGCCGCCTGGCGGCGCGAGCGGACGAGCTGCAGGATTTCGGCGGCGGCGGCGGGGATGTTGGTGCCGGGGCCGAAGATGGCGGCGACGCCGGCCTGGCGCAGGAAGTCGTAGTCCTGCGCCGGGATGACGCCGCCGCAGACCACGACGATGTCCTCGGCGCCGTGGCGGCGCAGCTCCTCGATCAGTGCCGGCACCAGGGTCTTGTGGCCGGCGGCCTGGCTGGAGACGCCGACCACGTGGACGTCGTTCTCGACCGCGTCGCGCGCCGCCTCCTCCGGGGTCTGGAACAGCGGACCCACATCGACGTCAAAGCCGATGTCGGCGAAGG
>CAYTWJ010000307.1:0-4059 GCA_964442055.1 uncultured Rhodospirillaceae bacterium
TGAAGGCGCGCATCTTGCACAGCTCGGTGACGAAGCGGATCCCGGCGTTGACGAAGAAGCTGATCCGCCCGACGACCTTGGGGAAGTCGGGGGGCGCGATCTGGCCGCTGTCGCGCACGGCGTCGAGCACGGCGATGGCGTTGGCCAGCGCGAAGGCGAGCTCCTGCACCGGCGTCGCCCCCGCTTCCTGGAGGTGGTAGGAGCAGACGTTGGTCGGGTTCCATTTGGGCAGCTCGCGGCAGGAGAACGCGATCACGTCGGTGACGAGCTTGAGGCTCGGCGCCGGCGGGAAGATGTAGGTGCCGCGCGAGAGATATTCCTTGAGGATGTCGTTCTGCACCGTGCCCTGCAAAGCGGCGCGCGCCGCCCCCTGCTCCTCGGCCGCGGCGACGTAGAGCGCGAGCAGCCAGGGCGCGGTGGCGTTGATCGTCATCGAGGTGTTCATCCGCGCCAGCGGGATGCCGGCGAAGAGCGCCCGCATGTCGCCGAGATGGCAGACCGGCACGCCGACCTTGCCGACCTCGCCGCGCGCCAGCGCATGGTCGCTGTCGTAGCCGGTCTGGGTGGGCAGGTCGAAGGCGACCGAAAGCCCGGTCTGGCCGCGTGCCAGGTTGGTGCGGTAGAGCGCGTTCGAGGCGGCGGCCGAGCTGTGCCCCGAATAGGTGCGGAACAGCCAGGGCTTGTCGCGCCGGTCGGGAGCTTCGGCCGCGTGCCGCGAGGGCGTCGGGTTCGAGTCGTCGGCCATAATAAAATTACCCTCTGCCGGCTCCGAGTTTGCGAAAATTTCCTCTTGCCGCAACGACAAGAAATATCCTAACTGTTGCTGCGGCGCAAAAAGAAACTTGCCCGAGGCGGCCGGCGGCCGGATCATGGGCCGTCATGCTGCAGCGCCGCATAGCGGCCGAGCCTAGCCCCGCCGGGCGGCGGGCCGCAAGCGCGGGCAGGATGGCTTCGGGGGAAGAGTCGAGGAGACGGCGATGAGCGGAGCGGCGGCGATCCAGGCGGCACCGGTGGCGGGCGCGGTCAAGGACCTGTACGTGGTCGGCGAGATCCCGCCGCTCGGCCACGTGCCCAAGCAGATGCACGCATGGGTGATCCGGCGCGAGCGCCACGGCCCGCCCGAGCAGGCGATGCAGCTCGAGACGGTGCCGACGCCCGAGATCGATTCCGACGAGGTGCTGGTGCTCGTCATGGCGGCGGGGGTCAACTACAACGGCGTCTGGGCCTGTTTGGGCCAGCCGATCTCGACCTTCGACGTGCACAAGGCGCCCTATCACGTCGCCGGCTCCGACGCCGCCGGCATCGTCTGGGCGGTCGGCCGCCGGGTCAAGCGCTGGAAGGTCGGCGACGAGGTCGTCGTTCACTGCAACCAGGACGACGGCGACGACGAGGAATGCAACGGCGGCGACCCGATGTTCTCGCCCTCGCAGCGCATCTGGGGCTACGAGACGCCCGACGGCTCGTTCGCCCAGTTCGCCCGCGTGCAGTCGCGCCAGCTGATGGCGCGGCCGCGCCACCTGACCTGGGAGGAGAGCGCCTGCTACACGCTCACCCTGGCCACCGCCTACCGCATGCTGTTCGGCCACCGGCCGCACATCCTGCGCCCCGGCCACAACGTGCTGGTCTGGGGCGCCGCCGGCGGGCTCGGCTCGATGGCGGTGCAGCTCATCGCCACCGCCGGCGCCAACGCCATCGGCGTCATCTCCGACGACGCCAAGCGCGACTTCGTCATGTCGCTCGGCGCCAAGGGCGCGATCAACCGCTCGAAGTTCCCCTGCTGGGGCCAGCTGCCGCCGGTCGGCGACGCCAAGGCCTACGCCGAGTACCTGAAGAAGGTGCGCGAGTTCGGCAAGGCGATCTGGGAGATCACCGGCAAGGGCAACGATGTCGACTTCGTCTTCGAGCATCCCGGGGAGCAGACCTTCCCGGTGTCGTGCTTCGTGGTCAAGCGCGGCGGCATGGTGGTGTTCTGCGCCGGCACCACCGGCTACAACCTGACCATGGACGCGCGCTTCGTCTGGATGCGCCAGAAGCGCATCCAGGGCAGCCATTTCGCCAACTTGCTGCAGGCCAGCCAGGCCAACCAGCTGGTGATCGAGCGGCGCATCGACCCCTGCATGTCCGAGGTCTTCCCGTGGGCCGAGATCCCGCGCGCCCACACCAAGATGTGGAAGAACCTGCACAAGCCGGGCAACATGGCGGTGCTGGTCAGCGCCCGCTATCCGGGCCTGCGCACCTTCGAGGACGCGGTCGAAGCCGGCAACGGCTGAAGCCCGCGGACGACGCCATGACCACCGCCGCCGCCACCCGCCCGGCCGCCGCCGCGTCGCCGGTCGTGCTGCCCGATCTCTTCGAGCTCTGCGCCGCCGCGCTGGCGCAAGCCGAGGCCTTGCAGACCCGCGCCGCCGCCGCGCTCGGCGCCAGCCTGCGCGGGCCGGAAGGGCGCGTCGACGCCGCCGCGCTCGACCGCGAGCAGTTCGCCGCCCACGGCCTCGCCTGGCTCGCCACTTACGTCGAGACGCTGCGCCAGACCTTGGGCTGGGCGCGCCGGCTGGAGGATGAGGGCCGGCTCGGCGAGATCGAGCGCCTGCTCCTGCAGGCCGGCTTCGCCGAATATCTCGGCCAGCTCAGGGGCGGCATCGCCATGAGCCAGGGCGAGACCGTGCGCGCCTCCGACCTCGGACTCGAAGGCCCGGTGCTCGACCACCCGGCCGTCGAGCGGCTCATCCGCCACGGCCACACCGCTTTGGTCCGCGCCCGCCTCGGCCAGCTCATCGAGGCGGGGCTCGAGGGCGGCGGCTTCGGCGACCCGGGGCTGGACGAGACGCTGGCGCTGGTGCGCGACCAGTTCCGCCGCTTCGGCGCCGAGAAGGTGGCGCCCTCCGCCCATTCCTGGCACCTGCGCGACGAGCTGATCCCGCTCGAGGTGATTGCCGAGATGGGCGCGCTCGGCGTCTTCGGGCTGACCATTCCCGAATCTTACGGCGGGCTCGGGCTCGGCAAGACGGCGATGTGCGTGGTGACCGAGGAGCTGAGCCGCGCCTATATCGGCGTCGGCTCGCTCGGCACCCGGGCCGAGATCGCCGCCGAGCTGATCCTGCGCGGCGGCACCGAGGAACAGAAGGCGCGCTGGCTGCCCCGCATCGCCTCGGGCGAGATTCTGCCGACCGCGGTCTTCACCGAGCCCAACACGGGGTCGGACCTGGGCAGCCTTCGCACCCGCGCGGTGCGCGAGGGCGATGTCTACCGCGTCACCGGCGCCAAGACCTGGATCACCCATGCCGCGCGCGCCGATGTGATGACGCTGCTCGCCCGCACCGACCCGGCCGAGCCGGGCTATCGCGGCCTCTCGATGTTCCTGGCCGAGAAGCCGCGCGGCAGCGAGGCCGACCCCTTCCCGGCGCCGGGCATGTCGGGCGGCGAGATCCGCGTCCTCGGCTACCGCGGCATGAAGGAATACGAAATCGGCTTCGACGGCTTCGCGGTGCCGGCGGCGAACCTGCTCGGCGGGCGCGAGGGCCAGGGCTTCAAGCAGCTGATGGAGACCTTCGAGAGCGCGCGCATCCAGACCGCGGCGCGGGCGCTCGGCGTCGCCCAGTGCGCGCTCGAGCTGGGGCTCCGTTACGCGCGCGAGCGGGTGCAGTTCGGCCGGCCGATCCACGCCTTCCCGCGCGTGCACGGCAAGCTCGCCTGGATGGCGGTGGAGATCATGATGGCGCGCCAGCTCGCCTATTTCGCCGCGCGCGAGAAGGACGCCGGGCGGCGCTGCGACCTCGAGGCGGGGATGGCGAAGCTGCTGGCGGCGCGGGTGGCCTGGGCGGCGGCCGACAACGCGCTGCAGATCCACGGCGGCAACGGCTATGCCGAGGAATACCCGATCAGCCGCGTGCTCTGCGACGCGCGCATCCTCAACATCTTCGAGGGCGCGGCCGAGATCCAGGCGCAGGTGATCGCAAGGCGGCTGCTCGAGGGCGGGAATTAGGTTGGAGGGCGTCCCGGAGTTTCGATTAGGGTCCGGACTCATAACCAGTAGCAGATGGTAGCGGCGAGACAGACGGC
>CAYTWJ010000308.1:0-4044 GCA_964442055.1 uncultured Rhodospirillaceae bacterium
GCCCGCGCCCGCGCCCGCCCTCGCCCGCCCCCGCGCCCGTCATCGGCCGCGCCCCTTGGCCGCATCGGGCCGCTTCCGCTATAACCGGGGCTGCCGCCGCGGGGAGGGAGCGCGATGCAGACGATTTTCGTCATGGTCAAGTGCGAGCTCGGCAAGACCTACGACGTCGCCAACCAGGCGGTGGAGACGATCGAGCAGGTCTCCGAGGTCCATTCCGTCTCGGGCCAGTATGACCTCCTGATGAAGTGCTACCTGCCCGACGGCCAGGACATCGGCCATTTCGTCTCGAGCAAGCTCCAGCTCCTGCCCGGGGTGAAGGACACCTTCACCATCATCGCCTTCAAGGCGTTCGGCTGAGGGCGGAGGCGGCGTGACCGCCGATTGCCGGCGGCGGGCACCTGGCAATCAGCACCGTTCAAGTGGTGCTGCAGGTGCCGCAAAGTGCGGGACGCTAACTGATCTTGGAGGGCGTCAACGTGCGACTCTGGAAGATCAATTGCGAGGAGCACAAGTACCCTGGAATGTGGCAGCGCTGGTACAAGCACCAGTGCGTGGCGGTCGGCTGGTGGAGCGGTTCGGGATATCGACTCGCCGGGAAGTCGAGCGGCAGGTTCGACGCGGGCTGGAGACGTGCGCGTACCGCGCTCAGGGAAATCGCTGTTGGCGATCACATCGTCGTCGCGCTTAGGGGTCATAGGATCGGCCGACTTGGGCAGGTGACGCGGAAGGCAATCGCGGATACGGATTGGGAGCCGCTTGTTCCAGCCAGTCGCGGCTCCCCGAAGGGTGAAATGGGTCGCCGCATTTTTGTCCGCTGGGACATGACTGTCGGACCGGATGACCGAGAATTGGTCGTACATTTGCCGGTCGGCAAGAGACTTACACTAGGAGAGCTTCGACCGACCGTGTCGGAGATTCGCTCGATCTCGCTCTCCCGCCTCAAGAACGTGATGAATGACCCAAGGAATTGGGTTGGTCTGTTTTCGCGTTTCGACTATGAACGCGCGCTATCCGGATACATCGCTGCATACCCGCATAGACTCGAGGACGGCTTGCTCCCCCATCCGAATGAAAGCGTGCGCGAGCGTGTGTTCAAAGATGGCACGCGATCCGATGTTCTGCTGCTCGATCGCGACGAAATGCCGGTCATCGTGGAGTGTAAACAAGCGCAACCGACCTTGTCGGATCTGAAACAGTTGCGGCGTTACATGCGTCGCCTGCGACAAGAAACCGGTATGGACGCACGCGGCATACTCGTTCATGGCGGCGCCGCCAAACTTCGAAGCGATGTCGCTGCCGCTGCGAACGCTAAGCCAAGACTTGAAATCATCCGATATAAGCTTGACGTCGAGTTTGCACGCAGCGCATAGCTAGGGCGGGTGGACACCCTGACCGCGTGACGGCGCCCCTGGCCTCCGCCACCTTCCGCGCCGCCAGGCGCGAGGAGCGCGGCGACCAGCGGAAGCTCGATCTGTGACCCCCCGCGACACCCCCCGCCCTTGCCGCTAGACTGCGCCGCGGGGAGGGAAGCGCGCCGCCATGGCCGCCCAGTACGACACCATCATCGTCGGCGCCGGCTCGGCCGGCTGCGTGCTCGCCAACCGGCTGAGCGCCGACCCCGGCCGCAAGGTGCTGCTGATCGAGGCCGGCGGCCCCGACCGCTCGCCCAACATCCACCTGCCCGGCGGCTTCGTCCGCCTGATCGACACGGCCTACGACTGGGCCTACCGCACCGAGCCGCAAGCCCGCCTCGACAACCGCCGCCTCTACTGGCCGCGCGGCAAGACGCTCGGCGGCTCGAGCTCGATCAACGCCATGATCTACGTGCGCGGCCACCGGCTCGACTACGACCAGTGGCGCCAGCTCGGCAACGCCGGCTGGGGCTTCGACGACCTGCTGCCCTTCTTCCGCCGCGCCGAGAACAACGCCCGCGGCGCCGACGCGCTGCACGGCACGGGCGGCCCGCTCGACGTCGCCGACCTGATCAGCCCGCACCCGATCGCCGCCGCCTTCGTCGAGGCCGCCGCCGCCGCCGGCCTGCCGCTCAACCCCGACTTCAACGGCCCCGAGCAGGAAGGCGTGGGCTTCTACCAGGTGACGCAGCGGCGCGGCCGGCGCTGCTCGGCCGCGGTCGCCTACCTGAGGCCGGCGATGGCGCGGCCCAATCTCACCGTCGTCACCCGCGCCCACGCCACCCGCGTGGTCATCGAGCGCGCCCGCGCCATCGGCGTCGAATACGTCCGCCGCGGCCGATCCGAGCGCGCGCACGCGGCATCCGAGGTGATCCTGAGCGGCGGCGCCATCAACTCGCCGCAGCTCCTGCTGCTTTCCGGCATCGGCCCGGCCGACGAGCTCAAGGCCGCCGGCATCGCGCCGCTGCACGACCTGCCCGGCGTCGGGCGCAATTTGCAGGACCATCTCAACGTCAACGTCATCGCCGCCTGCACCGCGCCGATCACCTATGACGGCATGGACCGGCCGCTGCCGTCCTTGCGCGCCGGCCTGCGCTTCCTGCTGCGCGGCGACGGCCCGGCCACCACCAACGTGGCCGAGGCCGGCGGCTTCGCGCGCAGCGACCCGGCGCGCGCCGCGCCCGACATCCAGCTCCACTTCATCCCGGCCTATGTCATCGACCACGGCCGGGTGAAGCCGGGCGGCCACGGCCTCACCTTGCACGCCTGCGTGCTGCGCCCGGAAAGCCGCGGCGCCATCCGCTTGCGCTCGGCCGACCCGCTGGCGCCGCCCCTCATCGACCCCGACTACCTGGCCTCCGGGAACGACCTCAAGACCCTGGTCGCCGGCCTGAAGCTCGGGCGCGAAATCTTCGCCCAGGCGCCGCTCCGGCGCTATGCCGGGGCCGAGCGCGACCCCGGCCCCGCCCGGCAAAGCGACGCCGATCTCGCCGCCTTCGTGCGCGCCAGCGCCGAAACCGAGTATCATCCGGTCGGCACCTGCAAGATGGGCCGGGACGGAATGGCGGTGGTCGACGGGCGCCTGCGCGTGCGCGGGCTGGAGGGCCTGCGCGTCGCCGACGCCTCGATCATGCCGACGCTGATCGGCGGCAACACCAACGCGCCGGCGATCATGATCGGCGAGAAGGCGGCGGCGCTGATCCTGGCAGGCGAGTGAGCGCCCGACAGCGAGAGGACGTACCATGAGCATCGACCGCAGCATCGCCGAGCACTACACCCACGGCGCGCTGGAACGGACCATCCTCGATGCCTTGCGCGCCGCCGGCAAGGACCCCGAGCGGCTCGCCCCCGCCGACCTCGCCCCGGTCGACGAGTTCCACATCGGCGGCCGCCAGGCGACGGTCGATTTCGCCGGCCGCTTCGGCGCCAGGGCCGGCATGACGCTGCTCGACATCGGCAGCGGGCTCGGCGGCGCCGCGCGCTACTTCGCCGAGCAGCACGGCTGCCGGGTCAGCGGCATCGACCTGACGGCCGAATACGTCGCGGTCGCCAACGCGCTCGCCCGCCGCTGCGGCCTCGGCCGCGCGGTCGACTACCGCCAGGGCAGCGCGCTCGACCTGCCCTTCGCGCCGGCGAGCTTCGACGGCGCCTACATGCTGCATGTCGGCATGAACATCGCCGACAAGCCCAGGCTCTTCGCCGCGGTGCGCGCCGCGCTCAAGCCCGGCGCGGTGTTCGGCATCTACGACGTGATGCGCACCGGCCCGGGCGAGCTGTCCTTCCCGGTGCCGTGGGCCGCCCGGCCCGAGACCAGCTTCGTCGCCGCGCCGGCCGATTACCGCCGCGCGCTCGAGGCGGCGGGCTTCGCCGCCAGCGAGCCGCTGAGCCGGCGCGATTTCGCCATCGAGTTCTTCCGCCAGATGCGGGCGCGCGCCGCCGCCGGCGGGCCGCCGCCGCTCGGCCTGCACATCCTGATGGGCGGCGACTTCCCGCAGAAGACGGCCAACATGATCGCCAATCTCGAGCAGGGGATCATCGCGCCGACCGAGATCTTCGCCCGCGCGCTCTGAGCGCCCGGGGGATCGCCCGGCAAGTTCCACCGTCGCCGCCGACCTCGCCCTTCGACGAGCTT
>CAYTWJ010000309.1:0-4022 GCA_964442055.1 uncultured Rhodospirillaceae bacterium
GATGATGGACCGCATCGCGCAGCAGGTCGAGCGCGACCCGCTCTACCGCGGCATCATGGACGCCGAGCACGCCAACCCCGAGGCGACGGCGGCCGAGGCGATCAGCGCCGCGGCGCGCGCGGTCGCCGACACGATCCGCGCCGCGGCCATCGTCACCTACACCACCTCGGGCTCGACGGCTTTGCGCGCGGCGCGCGAGCGCTCGCGGGCGCCGATCCTCTGCCTGACGCCGTCGACGGCGACGGCGCGGCGGCTGTCGCTCACCTGGGGCATCCACGCCGTCGTCACCGAGGACGCCACCGACTTCGCCGACATGGTCGACAAGGCCTGCCGCTTCGCCCACCGCGAGGGCTTCGCGCGGCCGGGCGAGCGCATCGTCGTCACCGCCGGGGTGCCCTTCGGTACCCCGGGGGCGACCAACG
Organism: uncultured Rhodospirillaceae bacterium; assembly: GCA_964442055.1. Classification (GTDB taxonomy): domain Bacteria; phylum Pseudomonadota; class Alphaproteobacteria; order Ferrovibrionales; family Ferrovibrionaceae; genus CAYTWJ01. The sequence continues at coordinate 423 of CAYTWJ010000309.1, forward strand.
TGCTGCGCATCGCCTGGGTCGGCGGCGAACGGAAGTGGGATTGAGCGGTCAGATGCCGCGGCCGCGCACGCGCGGCGTCAGCTCCTCGACCCGCTCGCGCGCGCCCGGCAGGTGCGGATGCACGGCGAGCGCGCGGCGAAAGGCCCTGAGCGCGGCTTCCTCGTTGTCGAGCCGGTCCATGATCATGCCGAGCCCGGCGAGCGCGCCGAAATGGCGCGGCTCGAGCGACAGCGTGCGCTCGATGTCGCGCACCGAGCCGGCGAAATCGTCGCGCAGGAAACGCAGCGTCGCCCGCTTGTTCCAGCCCTCGGCATAGTCGGGCGCGATCTCGACCACCGCATCGAAGACCTCCTGCGCGTGATCGAGGTCGCCGGCATTGAGCGCCGCGCTGCCCGCGGCGACCAGCACGTCGACGGTGGGACTGCCCGATTCGAGCCAGATCTTCCAGATCTGCTGCTCGACGAAGGCGGCTTCGAGCGGGTTCTGGCTCGACAGCAGGGTGTCGAACAGGGGATCGAGTCGATCGTCGCCCTGGCGCGCCGCCGCTGGGCCGGCAAGGGCGAGACCGAAAACCAGCGCGAGGAGAAGCCGCCGCATACCCGGGATGATAGGGCGCTCGCCCGCCCGCGCAAGGCCGTCTCAGAGCGCGGCCGGCTTGGGGCCCCCGGTCGCCCAGTCGAGCAGTTCCACCGTATGGACGACCGGCAAGGCCGTGCCGCCGGCGATCTGCACGATGCAGCCGATATTGCCGGCGGCGACCAGGTCGGGGGCGAGGCGCTCGATATTGGCGACCTTGCGGGCGCGCAGCGCGCCGGCGAGATCGGGCTGCATCAGGTTGTAGGTGCCGGCCGAGCCGCAGCAGAGGTGGCCCTCGGGCACCTCCTGCACGGCGAAGCCGGCGGCGGCGAGCAGCCGCTTGGGCTCGGCGGTGACCTTCTGGCCGTGCTGCAGCGAGCAGGCGGCGTGATAGGCGACGCTGAGCCGCGGCACCCCGCCCGGTTCCTTAAGGCCGAGCTCGGCCATCACCTCGCTCACGTCGCGCGCCAGCGCCGCGACGCGGGCGGCGCGGGCCGACCAGGCGGCGTCATTGCGAAAGAGGAAGCCGTAGTCCTTGACCACCGTGCCGCAGCCCGAGGCGTTGACGACGATGGCGTCGAGCCCGGCGCCGTCGATCTCGGCGCTCCAGGCGGCGATGTTGGCCCTGGCGCTGGCCACCGCCGCGTCGTCCTGGCCGAGGTGATGGGTAAGCGCGCCGCAGCAGCCGGCGCCGCGCGCCACCACCACCTCGCAGCCGTGGCGGGCGAGGAGGCGGATCGTCGCCTCGTTGATCTCGGGGCGCAGCACCGGCTGGGCGCAGCCGGCGAGCAGCGCCACCCGCTTGCGCCGCGGCCCTTCGGCAGGAAAAACCTGCGGCCGGTCGGCGGCCGAGGGCGTCGCCAGCCGGCGCGGGACGAGATCGAGCATGGCGGCGAGCCGCGCCGGCAGGAGCCGCGCCAGCGGGCGGACCACCGGGCGGGCGACGAGCGCGCCGACCAGCGCCAGGCGGAAGAGGCGCGGGCTCGGCAGCAGCAGCGCCAGGAGCCGGCGCAGGAGCCGCTCGGGCAGCGGGCGCCGATAGGTCCGCTCGACATGGACGCGGGCGTGGTCGACCAGGTGCATGTAGTGCACGCCCGAGGGGCAGGTGGTCATGCAGGCGAGGCAGGAGAGGCAGCGGTCGAGATGGCGCGCCTCGGTCGGGCCGGCGGCGCGGCCCTGCTCGAGCATGTCCTTGATCAGGTAGATGCGCCCGCGCGGCGAATCGCGCTCGTCGCCGAGCAGCAGGTAGGTCGGGCAGGTGGCGGTGCAGAAGCCGCAATGGACGCAGGCACGCAGGATGCCGTCGGCCTCGCGGATGGCCGGATCGGCGAGCTGGGCGAGGGTGAAGTGGGTCTGCATGGGCTCAGCCGTCCGCCGCCATGCGGCCGGGATTGAGGATGTTGGCGGGGTCGAAGCTCTCCTTGACGCGGCGGGCGAGCGCGGCCAGCGCCGGCGGCTCGGGCTGGAACACCGGCACCGCGGCGCGCACCGCCGCCGGCGCGCGGATCAGCGTGGCGTGGCCGGCGCCCGGCGGCAGCGCCGCGCGCACCGCTTGCGCCCAGCCGTCGGCGGCAGGCGGCAGGCCGAGCCAGACCAGCCCGCCCGCCCAGTCGAGGAACCATTCCGCGTCCGCCACGCGCGCGACCGTCTCGGCCACCGCCGGGCCCTCGCTCGGCGCGACGCTCAAGCGCCAGATGACGCGCTCGGGCGCGCCGGCGAACGGCGCCACATCGCGCAGCTCACGCCAGAACACGCCCGAGTTGGCGCTGTGCAGCTCTTCCGTCGCGCCCCGCCCGGCGAAGGCGCGCCGCAACGCCGCGCAGCGGTATTCGACCGACCGCGCCGGCCCCTCGACGCGGATCGCGGTCACCGGGACGCCGGCGCCGGCGACATGGGCGACGGCCGAGCGGGCGGCGAGGCGCGCCGGCAGGTAGGCGAGCCCGGAAACCTCGTGCGGCGAGCCGCCGGCCTCGCTCATCACGCGCGTTGCGTCGGCGCCGTCGAGGCCGAAGACGAGCACGGTGCGCGCCTTTTCGCCGCGCGGCACCACCTTCACCGTGACCTCGGTCAGCGCCGCCAGCGTGCCGTAGGAGCCGGCGAGCAGCTTGCACATGTCGTAGCCGGTGACGTTCTTGACCACCCTTCCGCCGGTGCGGAAGGCCTCGCCGCGGCCCGACACCGCGGCGGCGCCGAGGAAATGGTCGCGAGCCGCGCCCGCCTTGAACCGGCGCGGGCCGGCGAGGTTGCAGGCGAGCGCGCCGCCGAGCGTGCCGGCGCCGGCGGCCCCGCCGAGGAGCGGGCCCCAGTCGGGCGGCTCGAAAGCGAGCTCCTGGCCGCGCTGGGCGAGCAGCGTCTCGATCTCGGCGAGCGGCGTCGCCGGCCCCGCGGTCAGCACCAGTTCCTCGGGCTCGTAGAGCGAGACGCCGGCGAGCCGCGACAGGTCGAGCATGTGCGCCGCCGCAACCGGCCGGCCCAGCCCCTCCTTGCTGCCGCGCCCGCGCAAAGCAAGCGGTGTGCCCTCGGCGGCGGCCCAGGCGATCGCCTCGGCCACGTCCCTGGCGTCGCGGGGAACGAAAGTCTCGGCCATCAGAAGCGCGGCAGGTCGGGAAAGCGCAACTCGCCCCGGTGCACGTGCACGCGGCCGAGCTCGGCGCAGCGGTGCAATTCAGGGAACACCTTGCCCGGATTGAGGCGGTGGTTGGGGTCGAATGCGCACTTCAGCCGTTCCTGGTGGGCAAGGTCGACTGCCGAGAACATCGCGCCCATCAGGTCGCGCTTCTCGACGCCGACGCCGTGCTCGCCGGTGAGCACGCCGCCGACCTCGACGCAAAGCTTGAGGATGTCGGCGCCGAATTCCTCGGCGCGCTCGAGCTCGCCCGGCTGGTTGGCGTCGTAGAGGATGAGCGGGTGCAGGTTGCCGTCGCCAGCATGGAACACGTTGGCGACGCGCAGGCCGTAGCGCGCCGACAGCTCGCGCATGCGCGCCAGCACCTCGGGCAGGCGGTGGCGCGGGATGGTGCCGTC
>CAYTWJ010000310.1:0-3998 GCA_964442055.1 uncultured Rhodospirillaceae bacterium
TGCCCGAAGGCCTGCGCGAGGCGCTGGCCGTGGCGGGCATATTTTCGACGCGCCTGCTCTATTTCGAGCGCGACGCCAAAGGGCGCTTTCTGGCGCCCGAAGGCTATCCGGTCGATTCGGTGGCGGCGATCGGAACCCACGATCTGCCGCCGCTTTCGGCCTTTTGGACGGGTGACGACGTTCGCCTGCGGGCACGCCTCGGCTTGCTGGACGACGCTGATGCCGCGCTGGCTCAACGTGCGGGCGAGCGGCAGCTGCTGGCGGCAGCGCTGGCGACGGCCGGCACTCTGCCGGTGGACGCAGATGTCGGCGAGGTGCCGGTGCTTGCCATTCACCGCTACCTGGCGCGGGCCGGCTCCCGCCTCTTGGTGGTGCATTTCGAGGACCTGCTCGATGTGCGCGACCCGGTGAACGTCCCCGGCACGACGGACGAAATGCCGAACTGGCGGCGCAAGCTGCCGCTTGCCGTCGATCGGCTGTTTGCGGACCGCCGCGTCGGCGAGGTGGTGGCAGCCCTGAACGCGGCCCGGCCACGGCTCGCGGCGCCCGGGGCCGAGGTCGGCGTAATCGCGCCGCCGCCCGTCCCCTTCGCGACCTGACGGCTGCGGCTCGGACCCGGCTTCGGCTTGGCGGAAACGGCGGCGCTGATGCCGCGTCTGCGTGCGCTGGGCGTGTCGAGCATCTGCGCCTGAAAGCCGGTGACGCGGCATGCGCCCGTCATCAAATCAATCGCCGTGTCGCGGCAGCGCCGCCATCATCGCCGAAGAAGGAGAAAAACCCTGCCTCTTGCTCTGGGTTAAAACGTCGTGGCCGACGTCGTGTGATTGTTGCCGAGGTCGGCGAAGTCTGTTCTCGCCACGGCGCAAGACTTCAATCCCATGACTTGGTGACAGTTCAATGACGCGGCCGCTGCGCCTGCTCTTTGTTTCATCCGAAATCTTTCCGCTCGCGAAAACTGGTGGACTCGCTGACGTTTGTGCCGCGCTGCCAATGGCTCTGGCGCGGCGTGGCGTCGACATCCGGCTGGTGATGCCCGGCTATCCCGAGGCGCTTGATCGTATCGAAAGGCAATGCGTCATGTCCGAGCTCGGCGATCTCGCGGGGCTTGGCGCGGCGCGGCTGGTATGCGGGCGCCTGCCGGGCCTCGGCTTGCCGATATGGTTGGTGGATTGTCCCCAGCTCTACCGCCGCTCGGGCGGCCTATACCAGGACGCCGATGCCAATGACTGGCCCGACAATCCCGAACGCTTCGCTTTGCTGGCCCACGCGGCAGTGCGCCTGGCAACCGGCGCCGCGGGTTCCGACTGGCTACCGGACCTCGTGCATTGTCACGACTGGCATGCCGGTTTGGTGCCGCTTCTCCTGCAGGACCGGGGCGCGTCCGCCATTCCGACGGTTTTCACCATCCACAACCTCGCCTTTCCGGGCTTGTGCCCGGCGGACCGGATCGACCGGTTGGGTCTGCCGCGCCAGCATTTCACGCCCGCGGGCTACGAGTTCTACGGCCAGATTTCCTTTCTCAAGGCCGGCATTCGCTTTGCTCGTCGGCTGACCACGGTGAGCCCCACCTATGCCGCCGAGATCCAGACCCCGGCCTTCGGTCACGGCCTCGACGGACTCCTGCGCGCGCGCGCGCGCGACCTGGTCGGCATCCTGAACGGCATCGATACGTCGGTTTGGGACCCGGCCGGCGATCCGATGATCGCCTCCAGCTATTCGGCGGATGATCCCGCCGGCAAGCGTCATTGCAAGGCGGAACTGCAGCGCGAATTCGACCTGGACCTGGATCCGGAGGCCCCGCTGACGGTTTCCGCGAGTCGCATCACCAATCAGAAGATGGCCGATGTGCTGGTGCATGTGCTGCCGCAGGCGCTGGCCAGACTGCCGCGGATGCAGTTCGCGCTGCTCGGCCAGGGCGAGCCGCGGCTGGAGGCCGCGTTCCAGGGACTTATGGCGGCCTTCCCGGGACGGGTTTCAGTCCGCATCGGCTATGACGAGGAATCGGCGCACCGCATCCATGCCGGCGGCGACATCCTGGTGCACGGCTCGCGCTTCGAGCCCTGCGGCCTGGTGCAGCTCTATGCCATGCGCTACGGCACGGCGCCGGTGGTGCGGCGCGTCGGCGGCCTTGCCGACACGGTCGTCGATTGCGCCGACTGGGAGGCGCAAGTGGAATCTGCCGCCACCGGCTTCGTTTTCGACGAGCCGACCGAGGATGCCATGCTCGAAGGGATCGAGCGCGCCGCCGCCATGTTCCGGCGAAGGACGGAATGGGAGCGGCTGCGCGAACGGGCGATGTCGCGGGACTTCGGCTGGGCGCGGTCGGCGGACCGGTATCTCGATCTCTACCGCGCGCTGATCGTCGGCCCGCGACGGGCGGCGGCTTCGCTCGGTCGCGCCGCCTGATCGAGCGTCGTTCGCAAGGTCCGGAGGGGCGGGCGGGGGCCGATGCCCGAGAACGCGAATATCGCGCATTGGCGCGAGAACGAACCCATCGAGGAGGTGCTCACGTCAATTTTCAAGAGAGCCAAGGAGAGCAGATGCCCACGACCTCGACAGAGCGCGGCAAGACGATGAACCCACCGGCACGCGAGCCGAGCCACGACGATATCGCCCGACGCGCCTATGCGCTTTGGGAGAAGGACGGTCGGCCGTTCGGCCGGGATCTTGATTACTGGCTGCGCGCCGAAGCGGACCTGCGCCGCGCCGCGTATCCGACGGCCCGGCCCAAAGCCGCGCCGGGGGGCCGCGCCGAGGCTAGGCGGTCATCGGCCTGAGATCTGCGGCTGCACGGTGCCTTCTCCGGTCGCCGCACCGCCGCCGCCCGGACAAAAAGAGCCCCGCCGCTACGGATCGGCGGGGCTCTCCGGGCAGCCCATCCGCGACGCGTGACCATCGCGTCTGGTAGGCGAAGAGTCGCAGCCTCGGCGGCCGCCGACAAGGTGCATAAAGCGTTAACAGCGCCTAAGAATGCGTTAATTTGCCGCCGAAAGATCGGCGGCCGTCAGGCGGGGCGGCAGGCGCCGCGCTGGGCGTAGACCGCGCCGACATGGCCGAAGACGCTCGTCCATAGATAGGTACCGCGACTGAGCACGAAGGTGTGCCGGGCGTCCTGCGCTTCGACGAAATCGGCGAGGCGGCTCACCACCGGCAGGTCGAGCGGCGCCGGCAAGAGCTGGCTGTCGATCACCGAAACGCGCCCGCCGGCAACGGTCACGGTCAGGCGTGCGCCGCCGGTCTCGGCGCGCCCCCAGTTGACCCGCGCCGGCTGGTCGGGGTCGTCGCTCACCACGTCCTCGATGAACACGTACTGGGCGGGCGCACAGTGATAGGTGCCGTCGCCGGTTTCGGCGCTGGCGCACGCCGTCGCCGCCATTGCCGCGGCGAGGATGGCGAGCGGCACTCTCACTTGCCGCGCGCCTCGCGCTCGCGCCGCCGCGCCTCGTAGGCGCCGATGCGCGCGCGGATCAGGTCGGAGAGCAGCAGCGCGATGCCGGCGATCGCCGGGCCGACAGCCAGCGCCACCGGCAGAGCCCAGGGCTCCGACAGGGGCAGGCCGACGACGCGGCTGCCGCGCAGGTTCCGGCACTCGCGCAAGTAGGTGACCGTGCTCTCCTCCATCACCAGCTCGAAGCAGACCAGGTAGCTCCAGCCGTAGCGGGCCATCAGAAACACGATCCACACCCAGGCCGCGAGCGCGCAGGCGATGCGCAGCGACGAGCGGAAAATCCGGGCGGGGCGGGAGAGCGAACCGGCGGATGTCACGACGGCCCATACTAGGCGCTTCGGCCGCGGCGTCCACCGCTTCGCGTCATTGCGGGGCGCCGAACCGGAGCATGATGCCGCCGCACCGAGGCGGGGTGCCATCGCCGGGGCAAGCTGCTAGCTTGTGCCCCGTTCGCCGGGGGAGAACCGCTTGACTCGCATCGTCGCCGCCATTGCCCTGATCGTGCTGACCGCGCTCGTGCCGGGAGCGATGGCGCAACCGGCTTCTCCAT
>CAYTWJ010000311.1:0-3986 GCA_964442055.1 uncultured Rhodospirillaceae bacterium
GAGGGCGCTGCCATCAGTGACTTGCGCGTCGCCATCACCGGCACGAATTCGCGGCCCTTCCTCCTCGCCGGCACCGAGGCGCTGATCGGGCGTGCGCTCGACGACGCCGCATTCGCCGCCATCGACAAGCTGGTGCGGGCGCAAGTGACGCCGATGCGCACCACCATGATCGCGGCGCATTACCGGCGCCATCTCGCCGCCGCCCTGGCGTTGCGGCTGCTGCGCCGGCTCGCCGGCGCCTGATGGCGGCGCGTCCGGCCTGGGTCGGCGCGGCCGGTACGGCCGCCGCGACGCACCTCGACGTGCGCGACATGATCGCTGGCGGCGAGGAGCCGTTCGACCTCATCATGCGCACGGCCAGGGAAATTCCTGCCGGTGGCGTGTTGGTGATCGAGGCGCCGTTCGATCCGGCGCCGCTCAGGCGCGTTCTCGGCAAACAGGGCTTCACCGACCATGCCGAGGAAATCGATGCCGCGCACTGGCGCGTCTGGTTCCGGCGCGTCTGGTTCCGGCGCGGCGAACGGCGGCCAGAGGAGGCGGCACCGGCGGCGCCGCCCGCGGCGCGCATCTGGCGCGAGGCCGACGGCTTCCACATCGACGTGCGCGGCCTCGAGCCGCCGCAGCCGATGGTCGCCATCCTGCGGCTGCTCGAGCGGGCCGACTGCACGCCCGGGGTGACCGTGCATCACGAGCGCGAGCCGATCTACCTCTACCCCGAGCTTGCCGAGCGGCGCTGGGCCTATGAGCCGGTGCCGGGCGAACCCGGCGAGGTGCGGCTCAGGCTTACGCGACGGGCGCCATGAGCCTCGCCGCCGGCGCCTTCCTCGGCGGCGCCAGGAGCCGGCTTCTGCCGGCCTCGCTCCCCTTCCGCTTCTTCGCCGCGGCGACCGCCTTCCATGTGGCCTTTTGGGCGGTCCTCGTCGCCGCCGCCCCGGACCTCGCCGATTTCGTCGGCGGTCCGGGCCCGGTGCTGGCCGCCGTGCATCTGCTGACGCTGGGCGTGCTCGCCATGACGGCGATCGGCGCCGCCTTGCAGCTCCTGCCGGTCGCCACCCGCCAGCCGATCGGCGCGCTGTGGCCGATCCGGCTCATGTGGTGGCTCTATGTGCCCGGCGTCGCCGTGCTGGCCGCCGGCATGGCGACGGGCCGGCACGAGGCAATGCTGGCGGGCGGCGCGCTGGTGGCCACCGGCCTCGCCATCTATGGCGTGCTGCTCGCCGACAATCTGCGCCGGGCGCGCGGCATGGCGACGGTCGTCGCCCATGCCTGGGCCGCGCTGGCGGCGCTGGCGCTGCTGGCAATGGCCGGCATCGCCCTGGTCGTCGATCTGCAAGCGGGCTTCCTCGCCGATCACGCCGCCTGGGCGGTCCTGCACATGCTGATCGCCACTTACGGCTTCATGGGGCTGCTGGCGCTCGGCTTCAGCTATATCCTGGTGCCGATGTTCGCGCTCTCGCCGGCGCCGTCGAGCCGCCTCGGCCTTTCTTCGCTCACGCTGGCGCTCGCCGGCCTCGCCGCGGCCGGCGGCGGGCTGCTGGCGCCGAGCGGCGCGCTTCAGGTCCTGGGCGCGGCGCTCGGCCTCGGCGCCTCCGCGCTGTACTTGCGGGCGATGGCGACGGTCCTCGAGACACGCATGCGCAAGCGGCTCGGCCCCTCATTCATCCTGGTGCGCGCGGCCTGGGGCTTCCTGCCGGCAAGTCTCGTGCTCGGCCTCGCGCTGGCGCTCGGCCTGCCGGTGCCGCGCGGACCGGCCCTGTTCGGCTTCGCGCTGCTGGGCGGCTGGCTGCTCACCTTCCTTGTCGCCATCCTGCAGCGCATCGTTCCCTTCCTCGCTTCGATGCATGCCGGCCGGCACCGCCCGCCGCCGCTGGTCTCGGCGCTGACGCCGGGGCGGCCGCTGCGCGTGCATTTCGGGTGTCATTTCGTCGCTCTGGCGCTGGTCGGAGCGGGGTTCGTTGGCGGCGAGGGCGAGATCGTCCGCCTTGGCGCGGTTGCCGGCCTTGTCGGCGCGCTCGCCTTCGCGCTCTTTTTCGTCGGCGTCCTGCGCCGCCTCGCCGGCGCCGCGGCGCCGCGGGCTTGACTTTCGCGCCAAAACAGGTAATTTGGTACCGAGATGCGTTTTTAGCCCGGCGTCGAGGTTGGAAGGGTAACCATGAACCTGCAACGGCGCATCACCCGGCTCCTGCATGACGAGCACATCGCCACCATCGCGCTGCTCGAACGCCTGGAACGCCTCATCGCCCGCCATCGGCCCGCTGCGGCGCCGGCTCTTGGTGACGGCGACACCTTCAAGCTGCTCGGCGACCTCGCAACCAATCTGGAAAACGAGACCGGCCGGCATTTCGGCCTCGAGCAGGACCGGCTCTTTCCGCTGCTCTCCGGCGGCGAGGCCTTCATCGCCGAGCTCCTGACCGAGGAGCACGCCGCGATCCTGCCGCTGGCAGCCCGGCTCGCCGCGCTTGCCCGCGCGGCGCGCGCCGCGTCGAGCTTCGCCGCCGACGGATGGCGCGAGTTCCATCAGCTCGCCGGCGAGCTGATCGAGCGCCAGGTCGCGCATATCCAGAAGGAAGAGATGGGCCTTCTGCCGATGCTCGACGACGCGCTCGATGCCGAACGCGACGACGAGATCGCCGACGCCTATCTGATGAGCCAGTAGCGCCGCCGCGCCGGAGATCCGCATGCCCGAGAAAGCCCAAGCCGCTTTCAGCCCGCGCACCGGCGGCGGTGAGCTGCGCCTGCGGCCGCTGGTCCCCGCCGACCTCGAGGCCGTGGTGGCACTCGACGCCGAGCTGGGCGGCCGGCCGCGCCATCTCTATTTCGAGAAGCGCCTCGCCGCGGCTTTGCGCGATCCGCCCGGCCACATCCAGTTCGCGGTCGAATCCGCTGGCCGCCTGGTCGGCTTCATCCTCGCCCGCGTCGAAACCGAGGAATTCGGCCGCGCCGGCAGCGCCGTCGATTTCGAGACCATCGGCGTGGCAGCGGCGGCGCAGGGCCACGGCGTCGGCCGCATGCTGCTCGACGGCGTCGTCGCGCTGATGCGGCGCAAGGGCATCGGCGAGTTGCAGACCGAAGCGCTGTGGACCGACCACCGCCTGCTTGCCTTCCTCGATGCCGCCGGCTTCGAGCTGGCGCCGCGCCAGGTGATCGGCCGCGCCGTCGGCGACGGCGGCCGCACCTGACGCGGGAGACCGCCATGACCGACCCCCTGCCGCTGCACATCCCGGTGGCGATCGACGCCGCCGCCGAGGTCGACTTCAGCCTGCCGGCCGCGCCCGATTTCGAGCCGTTGGCGCGCGACCGCGTGCCGGTGCGCTCGCTCAAGGCGGACGACCTCGGCGCCATCGCGCGCATCGACCGCAAGATCACCGGGCGCGACCGCAGCGCCTATCTCGCCCGCAAGCTCGACGAGGCGCTCTACGATTCGGCGGTGCGCGTCTCGCTGGTGGCCGCGCTCGACGGCCGGCCGGTCGGCTTCGTCATGGCCCGGGTCGATTTCGGCGAGTTCGGCCGCGCCGAGCCGGTGGCCGTGCTCGACACCATCGGCGTCGATCCCGACTACGCCCGCCGCGCCGTCGGCAGCGCGCTCCTGCAGCAGCTGCTCGCCAACCTGGCCGGGCTCCGCATCGAGCGCATCGAGACCGAGGTGGCGCATGCCAATCTCGGCCTGCTCGGCTTCCTCTACGCCCAGGGCTTCGCGCCGGCGCAGCGCCTCGCCTTCCGCCTCCGCGTCGGCGGCTGAAGACGCCGCCGTCAACCCCGGAAAAAGAAGAACCCCCCGGGACGCTTGCCCCGGGGGGAGTGTCGCGGCCGCCAAGGAGGGGAGGAATGCGGCGGCCGCGACGGTTTCAGGCGTGCAGGCTCTCGTACTTGGCGAGGAGCTGCTCGCGGGTCTCGACGAAATCGGGATTCGGCGCGATGCAATCGGCCGGGCAGACCAGCGTGCATTGCGGCTCGTCCTCGGCGCCGACGCATTCGGTGCAGCGCAG
>CAYTWJ010000312.1:0-3985 GCA_964442055.1 uncultured Rhodospirillaceae bacterium
CCGCGGCGGCGAAGGCCGGCACCGGGATGGCCAGCAGGAGCGGCGCCGTGCTCTCGCCGTCGTTCATCGCGGCGACGGCGTAGGTGTAGGCGCCGAGGCCGAAATAGGCGGCGTGGCCGAAGCTGAGGATGCCGGCATAGCCCCACATCAGCCCGAGCGAGAGGGCGAACAGCGCCCAGATCGCCAGCAGGGTCGGCGTGTGCGTCTCGCTGACCAGCGGCAGCAGCGCCAGCAGCAGCGCGGCGACGGCAAACCAGGGCCAGCGGATGCGGCCGACGGCGGATTCGAACTCGCTCATGTCGAATTGCGGAAGAAGCGCCCGGTGACGCCCTGCGGCATCAGGCGCAGCAGGACGATGGCCAGCGCCAACATGGCGATCTCGCCGATCACCGGCGTCGAGGCGAACGAGACCAGCTGGTTGACCGCGCCGAACGCGGTCGCCGCCGAGAGCGTGCCGGAAATCACCGCGGCGCCGCCGGTGATGACGGTGATGAACGCCTTGGCGATGTAGGCGCCGCCCGAGGACGGCAGCAGCCCGGTCAGCGGCGCCAGCACGCCGCCCGCCAGCCCCGACAGCGCGGCGCCGGCGGCGAAGGTGAGCATGTAGACGGTGCGCGGGTTGTAGCCGAGCGTCGAGGCGATCTCGGCGTTCTGCATCGCGCCGCGGGCGACCAGGCCGACGCGCGTGTAGCGCAGCACCAGCCAGAGGGCGAAGACCAGCAGCACGGTGATGCCGATGATGAACAGGTTGTAGCCGCCCATCTGGTAGTCGCCGAGCTGGTAGCCGGGGATCGGCGCCGGGATGCTGACCGCGGTGTTGCCGAAGATCAGGGTCACCAGCCCGATCAGCAGCAGGCTGAGGCCCCAGGTCGCCAGCATGGTGTCGATCATCCGGCCGTAGAGGAAGCGCACGATCAGCCGCTCGACCACCAGGCCGATCAGCCCGACCGCCACCGGCGCGACCACCAGCATGGCGAAGTAGATGTTGATGCCCGCCTTGGCGCAGGCGATGGTCGCGTAGCCGCCGAGCATGACGAACTCGCCGTGCGCGAGGTTGATCACCCGCATCATGCCGAAGACGATCGCCAGCCCGGCGCTGGTCAGCGCGAGGAAGGCGATCATGTAGAGGATTTCGAGGACGACGACCGCGACGTAATCCATCGTGTTCCGCTTGCAACGAAGAGGCCCGCCCCGCCTTCCGGTCGGAGGCGGGGCGGGCCCGAGCCGGTCAGATCTTGACCTCGAACTGCTTGTTCTCGTTCGGGTTCTTGAGCAGGTCGCAATACTGCGCCGTGTCGCTCGGCGGCTGCTGCTTGACGGTCTGCTTGATCGTCAGCTTCTGGTTCTTGACCTCCATCAGGTGGATGTCGAGCGCGGTGTGATGCGTCTTCGGCTCGATCGCCACCGTGCCGGCCGGGCCGTCGATCTTGACCCCCGACTCGATGGTCTTGAGCATCGCCTCGCGGTTCAGCGAACCGGCCTTGCGCACGCACTCGGCCCACAGCAGGATGCCCTGGTACTGCGAGACGGCGATCTCGTGCACGATCTTGGTGTCGCCGAAGCGCTTCTGCCAGGTCGCCAGGAAGTCCTTGTTGGCCTTGCTGGCCAGCTCCTGGCTGTAGTTGCCGGCGATCAGGATGCCGTCGCCCTCGGCGGCGGAGAGCGCGAGATGCTCGTTGCCGACGCCGAAGGTGGTCGAGGAAAGCGGGATGCGCTTGTTCATGCCCGACGCCGCCCACTGGCGGTAGAAGGACATGTGGGCGCCGCCGACCAGGGCGGAGACGACGAAGTTCGGCTTCTCCTGCTGGATCTTGGCGATGGTCGAGCCGAAGTCGGCGACGTCGAGCGGGAAGAAGTCGGTCTTCAGCACCGTGCCCTTGCGCTGCTGGACGTAGTGCGCGATCCACTTCGCGGTGATCTGGCCGTAATTGTAGTCGGCGGCCAGGACGTAGACCTTGTCGCCCCACTGCTTCATCGCGTGCGCGACGATCGGCTCGACCGCCTGCGCCGGCGTGGTGCCGGTGACCACCACGTTGCGGTCGCAGACGCCGCCTTCGTAGAGCACGTTGTAGAAGTAGAGCGTGTTGCTGCGCTTGAAGGTCTGGCGGACGGCCTCGCGCGAGGCCGAAGTGATGCCGCCGTGCACGACGTCGACCTTGTCCTCGCGGGCCAGTTGCTGGGCGAACTTGGTGTAGAGCGCGATGTCGGACTGGGTGTCGTACTGGATCAGGTCGATCTTGCGGCCGAGCAGGCCGCCGGCGGCGTTGATCTGCTCGACCGCCAGCGCGGTCGCCATCACCATCGGCTTGCCGTAGATGTCGAGGTTGCCCGAATTGTCGAGCACCGAGCCGAGCTTGATCGGGGCGCTCTGCCCGAACGCGCGGCCCAAGGGAACGCTTGCCGCAAGCGCCGAGACGCCGGCGCTGGCGAGGAAGTACCGACGAGAAATTGCCACGGCCTACTCCTTTCAGTAGCGGGGCTGGATCGATTGAGCGGGTGCGGGATGCACGTCACTTGCCGGCGCGCTTGGGGTCGTCGCCGGATTGCGGGCCGGCCGGCGGAGCCCCCGATCCGCCGACCGCCGATGCGAAGTCCATGCCGATCGAATCGCCGATGCTCTTCAGCGCCGGCAGCTGCAACGCCATGCCGAGAATGCTGTCCATCACCTGGTTCACCGGCGGCTTGGCCGCCGCCTCGGGCGCGCCGCCCACGACGGCCGTGCCGGGCGCGCCGCCCAGGCCCGAAATCTGGTGGATGCGGATGCTCTCGATCTTCTCGGCCGGCTTCATCATCTGCGCCACGATGTCGGGCAGGCGGTCGAGGCGGTACTGCTCGAGCTTCATGCGCATCAGCGGCTCGGAGCGCGAATTCTCGGCCGCGATGAGGGCGCGGGTGCCTTCGGACTCCGCCAGCATGCGCAGCCGCTCGGCCTCGGCCTTGCTGCGCACCGCCTCGGCGTCCGCCTGCACCCGGCGCAGCAGCACCGCCGCATCGGTCTCGGCCTTGGCGGCCTCGACCTCGCCCAATTCGGCGACGCGCTTCAAGGCCATCTCGTGCGAGCGGTCGGCGACCGCCCGCTCGCGCTCGGTCTGCACGCGCTCCTGGGCGAGGACGATCTCGACGCGGGCCCGCTCGGCCTCGGCCTCGGCCTTGGCCTCGTCGACATGCTTGGCGGCGAGGCGGATGGCGCTATCGACCTTGTTCAGCTCGGAATTGAGCTGGGCCTCGACCTCGAGCTTGCGCAGCTCGCGCTTCTTGGCGATCTCGAGCGACGCCGTCTCGCGCTCGCGCGCGATGCGCGCGCTCTCCGACGCCACCATGGCATCCTCGCGCGCCCGCGCCGCCTCGGCATCGCTCGCCGCCTTGATCTTCTCGATGTCGAGGCGCTGGCCGATCTGCGCCTGCTCCTCCTCCTTGGAGAGCAGCAGGCGGCGCTTGGTGGCCTCGAGCTGGGTCTGGCGCACGGAGATCTCGGCATCGGCCTCGATCTCGGCCCGCTTCTTCTTGTTGACGGCGATGATCTCGGCCAGCTTGCGCATGCCGACGGCGTTGAAGGCGTTGTTCTCGTCGAGCGCCGAGAAGGCCGACTGGTCGAGCCGGGTCAGCGATACCGAATCGAGCAGGATGCCGTTCTGCGCCAGATTCTCGCGCAGCAGGTCGGCCACCTCGCGCACGAACTCGCCGCGCCGCTCGTGCAGGGAATCCATGGTATGGCGGGCGGCGACGGCGTGCACGGCGTCGACGAAGCGGCCTTCGAGCAGGTTGCGGATGCCGTCGGGGTTGAACGCCTTGGAGCCCAGCGCCTGGGCCGCGGTGGCGATCCCCTCGACCGAGGGCATGACGCGCACGTAGAACTCGAGCTCGACGTCGACCCGCATGCGGTCCTCGGTGATCAGCGACTTCTCGCCGACCCGGCGCACCTCGACCCGCATGGTCCGCATGTTGATCTCGTCGACCTTGTGCAGGAACGGCAGCGCGAGACAGC
>CAYTWJ010000313.1:0-3985 GCA_964442055.1 uncultured Rhodospirillaceae bacterium
AGGCAACCGGTCGAGCAGCGCGTCGGCGGCGACGCAGTCCGCCACTTGGCCGCCGATCACCGCCGCCGCGCCGGCCGCCGTCGCCACGGTGAGCGGCTCGGCCAAGAGCCACGCGCCCAGCAGCGCCGCGGTGACCGGGCTTAAACTGAGGAACACCGCCACCCGCGTCGGCGTGGCATGGGCCAAGGCCCACAGCCAGAGCCAGTAGCCGACCCCGCTGCTCACGCCGATGAAGAGTACCGCGCCCCAGCCGGCGGCGCTCACTCGCGGCCAGGCGGCCCACAGTCCCTCGGCGGCGGCCGGCAGCGCCAGGAAGCCGACCGCCGCCAGCATCGCATAGGCGCCGACCGGCAGGGCGGGGTAGCGGCGCAAATAGGGGCGGTAGAGCACGCCGCAGAGCGCGCCGCAGAAGGCGCTGGCCAGAACCGCCGCCTCGCCGAGCCAGGCCAGCGGCCGGTCGCCGCGGCCGAGCGCCGCGTCGCCGAGCGCGAGGCCGACGCCGAGGATCGAGAGCAGCACGCCCCCCGCCTTGGCCGCGGTCAGCCGCTCGCGCCCCAGCGCGGCGGCGAGCAGCATGGTCATCAGCGGGAAGGTGGCGAAGAGCAGCGCCGCCCGCGCCGCCGGCACGAAGTTGAGGCCCCAGTTGAGGAGCGCGATCAGGATGCCGAACTGGCCGATGCCGAGCAGCGCCATCGGCACGAGGTCGCGCCGGGCGAAGCGCACCGAGCGCGCGGCCAGGAGCACCGGCGGCACCAGGCAGAGGAAGCCGACGACGTAGCGCAACAGCGCCAGCGAGGCCGGCCCGAGCTCGGCGACGACGAAGCGCGTCGCCACGATCGCCGCGCCAACCTGCACCCCGGTGGCGGCGGCGGCGAGCACGGCGAGCGGCGCCGTCACAGGTCGAGCTCCCAGGTCTCGCCGACCAGGTCGCAGCCGAAGCTACGGTGCGGCGCGCTGTCGACCAGGCGGAAGCCGGCCTGCTCGTAGATCGCCCGGGCGGCGTGCAGGACCGAGTTGGTCCAGAGCGTGATCTTGCGGTAGCCGGCCCGGCGGGCGAACCGTACGCATTCCTCGACCAGCCGGCGCCCGAGCCCGAGCCCGCGAGCCGAGGGCTCGACCAGCAGGAGCCGCAGCTTGGCTGTGCGCGCCGACTTGCGCACCAGGAAGACCGAGCCGACGATCTCGCCGTCGCGCTCGGCGATCCAGCAGCGCTCGCGGGCCGGGTCGAAGCGGCGCACGAAATCGGCGACGATCTCGGCCACCAGCGCCTCGAAGGTCGCGTCGAAGCCGTATTCGGCGGCGTAGAGCGCGCCGTGGCGGTGCACCACCCAGCCCATGTCGCCCGGCCGGTGCGGGCGCAAGCTATAGGGCGCGGCGGCGGCCGGGCGGGCGCCGAGCAGGCCTTCGACCGTCGCCAACGCCGCCATCAGCCGCGGCTGGTCGGCGAGCTTGAGCGGGGCGAGCAGCGCGCCGATCTCGGCCCGCGAGCTGGCGTCCAACCGGGCGAAGGCGGCGCGGCCGCGGGCGGTGAGCGAGAGCAGGCTTTGCCGGCCGTCGGCGGGGGCGGCGCGGCGCACGATCAGCCCCTGGCGGCGGAAGCCCTGCAGGATGCGGCTCAAATAGCCGGCGTCGAGGCCGAGCTCGCGGCCGAGATCGGCGGCGGTCGTGCGCTCGCGCTGCGCCAGCTCGTAGAGCACGCGCGACTGGGTGAGCGTGAAGGGGCTGTGCAGGAGCCCCTCCTCGAGCACGCCGATCTTCTGCGTGTAGAAGCGGTTGAAGCGCCGCATCGCGGCGACGCGGCGGTCGAACTCGGCATCGGCCATGGCGGCGCTCCCGCCGGCGGGGCTTAAGGCGCGCCGGCGCGCGCCAGAGTCGGCCAAATGGTTGCCTCAGTCAAGTATCGGGGCGGCTCAGCACTGGCCGCGCAGGTAGCAGACCCAGTAGGTCAGGGCGACGAAGGCGCTGCCGCCGACGATGTTGCCGAGCGTCACCGGCACCAGGTTGGCGAGGAAGCCGGCCGCGGTGACGCCCTCGGCGCCGGCGAGCCAGCCGAGCGGGATGAAATACATGTTGGCGACCGAATGCTCGAAGCCGAGCGCGACGAAGGCGGCGATCGGGAACAGGATCGCCAGCACCTTGTCGGTCACCGAATGGGCGGCGATGCAGAGCCAGACCGCGAGGCAGACCAGCGCGTTGCAGAGAAGCCCGCGCACGAAGGCTTCCAGCGGCGGCAGCGCCACCTTGGCTTGCGCGATCTTCGCCGCCGTCGCCGCCACCGCGCCGTCGCCGAGATCGAGCGTGCCGGAGAGATGGACGAAGACGGCGCTGGCCGCGGCGCCGACGAAGTTGGCGCCGTAGACCAGCAGCCAGTTGCGCAGCAGCCGCGGCAGCGTGATGCGGCGCTCGGCCCAGGCCATGACGATCAGGTTGTTGCCGGTGAAGAGCTCGGCCCCGGCGACGACCACCAGGATCAGCCCGAGCGAGAAGGCGGCGCCGCCGAGGAGACGCGTCGGCCCGAAGCCCAAACTGCTGCCGGTCACCGCCATGGTGTAGAACATGGCGCCGAAGGCGATGAAGGCGCCGGCGAGCAGGCCGAGCGTCACCGTCTGCAGCGCCGGCAGCCCGGCCTTGCGGATGCCCACCGCCTCGACCATGCGCGCCACCTCGGGCGGCGCGTAGGCGTCGAAGGGGCCGCGCAGCAGCGGATCGGGCAGCAATGGGTCGGACGGCGAGGTCATGGCGGCTTCCCCCGGGGCGGGCCTGCGACCGAGGCGAGGCTAGGCGATTTCGCCGCCCGCGGCCACCGCCGCCGCGCCCGGGCGCTGGCCAGCGGACCTGAGCGGCGCTATATCTCTGCCATGCAGGGCTTGGTCAGCTTCCTCATCCCCTTCTTCATCATGGCGACGACTGCGGTGCTGCTGGTCGGCATCACCGCGCTCTTCATCGGCGGGCGCTTCAATCGCTCGTGGAGCAACCGGCTGATGCGCCTGCGCGTGCTGCTGCAGTTCATCGCCGTCTGCCTGATCGCGGCGGCGGCCTACTTCTTCTCGGCCTGAGCCGGCGATGGTCCGGCTGACGCGGATCTACACGCGCGGCGGCGACAAGGGCGAGACCTCGCTCGGCTCGGGCGAGCGGCGGCCCAAGCACGACCTGCGCGTCGCCGCCTACGGCACCGTCGACGAGGCCAACGCCGCCATCGGGCTCGCCCGCCTGCACACCGCCGGCCAGCCGGCCGACGCGATGCTGGCGCGCGTCCAGAACGATCTCTTCGACCTCGGCGCCGATCTCTGCCGGCCCGAGGCGCCGGCGCCGAAGGAGCCGCCCTTGCGCGTCACCGACGCCCAGGTGGCCCGCCTCGAGCGCGAGATCGACGCGCTGAACGAGCGCCTGAAGCCGCTCGATTCCTTCGTCCTTCCGGGCGGCACGCCGGCCGCCGCCTGGCTGCATCTCGCCCGCACCATCGTGCGCCGGGCCGAGCGCCTGATCGCCGAGCTGGCGGCGCGCGAGAGGGTCAACCCGGCGGCGCTCCGCTACGCCAACCGGCTCTCCGACCACCTCTTCGTGCTCAGCCGCCACCTCAACGACGACGGCGCGCGCGACGTGCTCTGGGTGCCCGGCCGCAACCGCGCCGACTGAGACCGATTCCGCCCCCGGTTTGGCCCGGAAGGGGCGCCCGACTATGCTGTTGCGCTTCGTTGACAGGCCGGGGGTGCCACTCTATTTTGCAGCGCGGCATAACGGCCGGGCGCCCGGTTTCGCGCCGTTCCGCCGCAGGAAGACCAGCACCTTACGCACGGCGCTTCGCATGCCGCTGAGCCGGCCGGAAGCGCCGCCGTTCCAAGAGAGAGCCGGAGGATGAAGGTACTCGTCGCGGTCAAGCGGGTGGTCGACTACAACGTCAAGATCCGCGTCAAGGCGGACAAGAGCGGGGTCGAGCTCGCCAACGTCAAGATGTCGATGAACCCCTTCGACGAGATCGCCGTCG
>CAYTWJ010000314.1:0-3974 GCA_964442055.1 uncultured Rhodospirillaceae bacterium
GCATGGGCCCCGGCATGATGGCTCCGGGCATGATGGGGCCCGGCTGGGGCATGGGGCCCGGCATGATGGGCCCGGGCATGATGGGTCCGGGCTGGCGCACCGGGTTCGACAAGGACCTCGACGCCGACGACGTAAGCCGCATGCTCGAGCGCCATCTCGCGATGCGCGGCAACCCGCGCCTCAAGCTTGGCGAAGTCAAGGAGAAGGACAAGGACACCATCGTCGCCGACATCGTCACCAAGGACAATTCGCTGGTCGATCGCCTCGAGATCAACCGCCACACCGGCTGGATGAAGCGGGTCGAGTAGCGATCGCGGGCGACAGTGCGGGCGGGGCCGGGGCATCGCCGCCGGCCCCACCCACCGACGGAAGGAGGCAGGGCAAGTGTGGCAATGGGGACATGGCGGCATGATGGGCTATGACGGCTATTGGCAGGGCGGCTATCCGATGGCGTTCGCCGGGCACTGGATATTGTTCATCCTGTTCTGGGGGCTGGTCATCACCGCGCTGGTGCTGCTGATCCGCTATCTGTGGCGGGGCGGCCCGGCACGTCCCGCCGAACCGGCCGAGCGCGGTCGCGCGCTTTCGATCCTCGAGGAGCGCTATGCCCGCGGCGAGATCGACCGCGAGGAATTCCTCCAGCGCAAGCGCGACCTGGGCTGAATCGCGGACACCGCGGCGGGGCATCCTCGCCGCAGGTCGCCGTGCCCCCCCTGGCCCGGCGGGGCTGGCGCACCGATATAATGGGGGCAGCTTCGTCCTCCTCCGGTGCCGCCATGCGATCGATCCTGCTTCTCGCCGTCGCCGCCACCGCGCTCGCCGGCTGCGCCGGCCCGCGCATCAGCCACAGCGACCAGATCCCGCCCTATTCCCGCCAGCTGGTCGATTACGCCGCGCAAAGCGGCGAGTTCACGGCGGTGATCGTCGGCAACCCCTTCCCGTCGCCGGCCGACGCGGAAGCGATGGCGGCGGCCATCCCCTGGCCGGGCTATTTCACCCGCGCGCGGGTGACGACGCGGCCGGGCCCCGAGGCGCGCAGCAACCACCGCGCGGTGTTCGTCTTCAATCCCGCCTGGCGCGGTCCGGCGCTCGACGAGGTCTGCCGCGACCCCGCCGCCGCCGCGACCCGGCCGCCGGGCGCCGAGCCGACCCGCGTCGCCGCCACCTTCTGCGCCGCCGAGCGCGCGGTGTCGTGGCTGGTCGCCGAAGGCAACGCCGGAACCGGACCCGGCGACCCGCTTTACCGGCAGTTGATGGGCCAGGTGATGCTGAACCTCCTGCCGCCGATGGGCCCGCTCGACCGCCAGGGGGATCGCGACTGCGGGGACCCTTGCTGAGGGGCTTGCGTTGCCGCTGAGCGGCGCCGTCCGGCCGCAAGCCCCTTTCCCCCCGGTGTGTGGCTACGCGCCGGTCTTCGCATTTCCATCGCACCGTCCTAACCGTTCGAAACACGGCCGATGCGCGCCGCGGCGAAACGGAGGCGACGGCGATGGCCAGGTGCCTGAGCATCGTCATCGGCGCGACCCTGATTGCGCTGGCCGCCTCGGCCTGCGCGACACGGCCCGGGGTCGCGCCGCCCGATGACGCGACGCGCGCCGCGTTCGGCGTCATCGCCGCCGTGCCGGTGCCGTTGCCGCAAAGGGCCGACAAGCTTCCGGCCCCCGTGCGCGGCGCCGGCCAGGGGGCGGCGACGGGCGCCGGCGGCGGCGCTGCCACCACGATCCTGGCCTTCGGCTATGGCGGCGGGCCGATCGGCCTGGTGGTCGGCGTCATTCTCGCCCCGGTCGGGGCGGTGGTCGGCGGCATTTACGGCGCGGCGGCGGCGCCGGACGCGGACAAGGTCGACCGGGCGGCGGCGGCGATCGACGCCGCCTGGCGCGAATTGCGGCCCGCCGAGGCGGTTCGCGATGCCTTCGTCGGCGCCGCCCGCGAGCATGCCGGCCGCGCCGTCGTTCCGCGCGAGGAATCCGGCCAGCCGACCGATTATCGGCATCTCGCGGCCGAAGGCATCGACACCGTTATCGAGCTGGCACCGACGCTGCTCGCGTTCCAGTCTGAGGGGCGGTTCAAGCCCGACGTATCGCTGCATCTCGCCGTGCGCATGCGGGCGATCCGCACCGGCGATGGCGGCGTCGTCTCCGAGGCGAACTGGGCCGCCGTCAGCCGCCGCGTGCCCTATTTCACGCTCGCCGAAGCCGCGCCGCGGGAATTGCCGGCGATCCTCGACGAAGCCGCGGACGAGGTCGCGGCGCAGGCAGTGCAATTCCTGTTTCTGCAGGGCAACGCGACGCCGGGCAACGCGCGCCAATAGCCGGAACCATTCCTAGGCCGACTGCGCGAGCCAATGGCGCAGCGCCCGGGTGACCTGCTCCGGCCGCTCCATGGTCGAGAGGTGGCCGCAATGCTCGATCACCCGCAAGCTGGCGTCGGCGACCGCCACCGCCATCTCCTCCGACATCGCCAGCGGCGTGATCTGGTCCTGGCGGCCGCACAGCACCATGGTCGGCACGCGGATCGATTTCAGCAGCGGCCGGCTGTCGGGCCGGGCGATGATCGCCCGCTGCTGGCTTAGGAACCCGTCGCGCCCGACATGCTCGGCCATCGCCAGGATGCGCGCGACCAGCGGCTTGTCCTCGAGCCGGTCGGGATGGACGAGCAGCGGCAGCAGCTTCGGCGTCACGCCCTTGAACCTGCCCTTCTGGGCGAGCTCGATCAGGCCGCGCCGGCGCGCCGTCTGCTCGGGCGTGTCGGGTCGCGCCGAGGTGTCGAGAAGGGCGAGCCGGGTGACGCGCGCCGGCGCCTGGCGGACGATCTCGAAGGCGACGTAGCCGCCCATCGACAGGCCGGCGAGCGCGAAGCGCGGCGGCGCGGCGGCGAGGATCTCGGCGGCGATCGCCGGCAGGCTGTCGTGCCGAGTCTGGGCGCGGGTGACCTCGATCTCGGCGAGGTCGGCGAGGCCCCGCGCCTGGTCGGCCCAGAGGTCCTCGTCGCACAGCAGGCCCGGCACCAGCACGAGCGGGGTTTTCGCGGTCATCGGTTCCGGCCCCTCAGCGGATCAGCGCCGAAATGTCCTTGAAGGCCGGCGTGCCCGCCGCGCCCAGCCATTCGAACAGCGCCATCTCGACATTGACCAGCTCGACGCCATTGGTCGCCAGCCGCTGCAGCGCCAGCGCGACGCTCTCGCGCCGGCGCGACGACACCGCGTCGGCCGCCACCGCCACGCCGACGCCTTTCCGGCGCAGCGCCAGGGCGGTCTGGGCCACGCAGACATGGGCCTCGATGCCGGCGATCACCACCTGGTCGCGGCCGCTTGCCGCCAGCCGCGCGGCGATGCCGGGGTCGGCGGCGCAGGAAAAATGCACCTTGGCCAGCACCGCGCCCGCCGGCGCCAGCGCCTTGAGCGGCGCCACCGTGGGCCCAAGCCCTTGCGGATACTGCTCGGAAACCAGCACCGGCACGCCGAGCCGGGCCGCCCCGGCCATCAGCTTGCGGCAGCCTTCGACCACGGCCTCCGCGTCGGCCATCGCCGGCAACAGGCGCTCCTGCATGTCGACGATCAGCAGCAGCGAACGGGCGGCCTCGAGCAGCATGGGCAAAACCCCGGCAGCGGAACGAACGGGCGGCGCACCCTAGCCGTTCGGCCGCGCCCTCGCCAACCCGCCTTTATGTTGCAGCGCAGCAACAGGTTGACTTATGGCGAATCATCACTATGTTCACGGCAGTTACAACGAACAGGGCGCCGGTCGAGGGGGGTCCCCGCGGCGCTGGAAAGCAGCATCACTTAATGAATTTTTCTGATCTCGGCCTCAGCGAGCCGGTGCTTCGGGCCGTCGCTGACGCCGGCTACACCAAGCCTACCCCGATCCAGGAACAGGCCATTCCCTACGTGCTGATGGGGCGCGACGTGCTCGGCACCGCGCAGACCGGCACCGGCAAGACGGCGGCCTTCACCCTGCCGATGATCGACATCCTCG
>CAYTWJ010000315.1:0-3966 GCA_964442055.1 uncultured Rhodospirillaceae bacterium
ATTGCGGCCTTGTACGATCAGGGGCTGAAGTTTTATCAAGCGGGGAATTATGCCAGAGCCTTGCCCTATTTTGAGCGCATCACCGAGCACAACCCCGGCGATAGCCGAGCCTGGTATCGGCGCCAGCCCCTGGCCTTGAGCCAGGCCGTCACCCGCATCTGGTCCGAGCGCGACCAGCGTCCCGGCTCCAGCCCGATCGCGTGCTGAAGTATCTCGCCGACGGACACGTCGGCGAGCGGCGTCGCCCGTTCGACCTCCTCGTCGCGCCAGTCGTCGTAGCCCGCGTAGCCGTGGTTGACCCGCCGCCGCTCGAAGGCGAGCCAGCGCTCGATCAGCGCGTCCCAGGCGTCGGAATGGTACCGGGCTTCCTGCTCGACGCTCGCGGCGGCGACCAGGGCCGGGTCGGCGAGCCACCATATGGCGCCCGCCCGATGGCGCGCGGCGGCCTCGGCCCAGAGCTGGTCGCGGTCGCGGCGGAGCGCATCGAGGTCGATGCGCCCGCAGCGCACCGGCCAGAAGCGCCGGTTGCCGGTCTCGTCGCGTAGATAGGTGTCGGGGTTGACGCTGCCGGCGAACACGCACTGGCGCGGCACCTCGACGACGTAGCGCTCGTAGGGCGGCCGGTAGCGGTCGACGGTGCGGGTCAGGAACGCCTTGATGCGCGAGACCTCGGCGCGGCCGATCGCGTCCAGTTCGGCGATCTCGATGATCCAGATGCCGCGCATCTGCTGGGCGGCGTCCTTCGAGCCGATCTCGGCGATTTCGTCGGTGAACCACTCCTCGCCGGCCAGCACTTTCAGCGCGGTGGATTTCCTGGTGCCCTGCGGGCCTTCGAGGATCAGCATGTGATCGACCTTGGCGCCCGGCTGCATGATGCGGGCGATGCCTGAGATCATCCAGAGCGAGCCGAAGGCCCGGTTGAGCGGCGTGTCCTCGGCCCCGAGATAGGTGAGCGTCCAGGTCTCCAGCCGGGGCGTGCCGTCCCAGACGAGGCCTTGCAGATAGTCGCGGACGGGATGGACGCGAATGTCGCGTGCGACCGCGCCGACGCCGCGGCTGACGACGGCGGGCGCGACGTTGATCTCGCGCCGCTGCAGCCATTCGGCGCAGCGCACATCGTCGGCGTCGCTCCACGGGCGGGGGACGCGAATGCTCCCGGGCGCCGCCTGCTCGTCCCACGGCAGCGGCCGGGTGACCAGGATTTCCTGGCGGAACTCGTCGAACACCAGCGCGCCGGCGAAGGCTTCGTCGCTGCCGAGCGCGGTGATGACGTTGGCCTCGTTGCGCTCGGGCGTGCCGGCAAGATCGAGACGCAGCCGGCTTGCCCAGCGCGGACGGATCGGCCGGTGATGGATGTCACCGGTCGCGTTCAGGCGGCGGCGCAGCTCGCCGATCTGCTTTTCCAGGATCGCCACGGAGATCCCGGTCGCGGCCTTGATCGCCGCCAGCACCTGTCGCTCGGGCAGCGGCTCCAGGCGGACCTTGACGAGCTGGCCGAGCAAGGTGCCGAGCGTCTGCAGATCGGGCGGGTTGGTCAGCGCCCGGGCGGCCGCTTCGAACTCCGAGACGGTGGCGGGCACGGCGGGGACGGAAGGCGTCACCGGTTCCGGCGTGCGGTAATCGGCCGCCGTCACGCCGCGGCGCAGGTCGTCGTTGAAGTCGTCGCCATGCAACGGCGAGACGATCGTGTTGGCGATGCCGGCGATGTTCAGCCGCTCGGCGAGTGCGGCGGCGGCCTGGGCGCCTGCCTCGCCGGCATCGGCGAAGACGGTGACGCGGGCGGCGCCGTCGGGCCATTGCCAGCGGCGCAAGCCCTCGGCGGAGAGCGCCGCCCATGTCGGCACCCCGAAGATGGCCTGGGCCGACAGCGCGGTCTCGATGCCTTCGGCGACTCCGAGGTGGCCGTCCGCGCCT
Source organism: uncultured Rhodospirillaceae bacterium (assembly GCA_964442055.1). GTDB lineage: Bacteria > Pseudomonadota > Alphaproteobacteria > Ferrovibrionales > Ferrovibrionaceae > CAYTWJ01. The sequence continues at coordinate 1,915 of CAYTWJ010000315.1, forward strand.
ACGCCTGAGAGCCGGACCGAGCCGCCCGCGACCGGCCCGAGCATCTTCTTGCCCGGCGGCGCCTTGGCCGAGCCGTCATCGAGCAGATAGGTGCGGTGGATGCCGCCGGTCGGCTTGCCCGCGCCGTCGCGGACCCGCGCCACCATGCCGGGCCAGCCGCGCTTGGTCTCGAAGTCGGCGAGATCGGCATGGAAGAGGAGGTCGGGCGACCCCGGATCGCCGAGGCCGCGCGCGCACAGATACGCTTCCGCGACGGTGCCGGCGAGCGGCCGGCATCCGTCGAGAATCCGGGCGACCTCGAGGCCATGGTCCGGTCTCGGCGGCGATGCCGGCCGTACCTGCGCCGGCCGGTCCAGCCGCGCGAGCCGGGCCGCCTCTTCGAACAGCGCCCGGTCGGCCAGCCCGGTCGCATGGTGAATGAGATCGATCGGACCGGCGCTCTCGCCGGTGGCATGGTCGTAGCCCCGGCCGGCATGCGGGCCGGCGAGGTGGATGACGCACGAGCCCTCGTTGCGCGGCGGCCGGCCCGAGAGATCGGCGCAGCGCAACGTCCTCCTGTCGGGCGCCGGCCGCGCCTGCGGGAACAGCGGCGGCAGCCAGTCGGCCGCCGTCGCCGCCAGGCGCTCGCGGACCTCGTCGAGATCGATCCGCCAGCCTGAATCGAGGGCGGGCGGCTGCCAGACGTCGTTCAGATCGATCATGCCCGGATCTCAAGCAAGGATCACCAGCCCCTTCTCGGCGCGGGTGATGACCGTGTAGAGCCAGCGCCGGCGATCCGTCTCGGTGCGGCCGAGACCGTCGTCCCAGACGATCACGTTCTCCCATTGCGAGCCCTGGGATTTGTGGCCGGTGATCGCCCAGCCGAAGGTCGCCTCGGTCAGGTTGCGCTTCTCCTTCCAGTCGCGGTCATGGCGGTGCCGGTCGAAGGCGACGTGATCCTCGAAGTGCCCCTTGTAGATGCGCAGGCGTCCGGGCGCGCCGTCGGGCCCGGGCGGACCGATCCGGTTGCCGTCCTCGTCGGTCACCGTGGCCGAGAAGAACAGGCTGCCCTCGTCGACGACGTCGTCGAGCGAAACGAACATGCCGTTGATGAGGCCGAGGTCGTTCTGGTTCTTGAGGCAGACGATCTTCTCTCCCGGCCCGGACGGCAGCCAGCCGCCGTCAAAGCCTGCGGCCCGGCGCATGGCATTGTTGAGCTGCAGCCGCGTGGCGTTCATCCCGCAGATGACCTGGCCGCCGCGCAGGCATTGCTCGGGCGTCACGTCCATCTTGCGCATCTTCCAGACGAAGGTGTCGTACTGGCCGAAGCCGATCGGCTCGCCCTGGCGCGCCATGGTCGCGAGCCGGATGATCGCGCTTTCGCCCGCTTGCCGGTGGATCTCGGTCAGCATGATGTCGGGCGCATCCTTGGTGAACGCCCCTTCGCCCTTGATCGGCGGCAGCTGGCCGGGGTCGCCCAGCACCAGGATCGGCTTGCCGAAGCTCATCAGGTCGCGCGCCATCTCCTCGCCGACCATCGAGACCTCGTCGAGCACGATCAGCTTGGCATGGGCCGCGTCGCTCTGCGGATTGAGCGCGAAGCGCGGCTTCTTCATCGCCGAGAGCGCCTGGCGCATGGCCTCGATCGCCGCCTCGGCCGAAGTGCGCTCGAAGCCGGCGAGCCGGCGCGTGTCCTTTTCCGCCTGCTCGATCTTCTTCTTCGCTTCCTCGATCTCCTCCTCGGTCGCCTCGATGACGCTGTAGATCAGGCTGTGGATGGTGCGCGCCGGCGTGCCCTTGCGGCGGAGCACGAGCGCGGCCTTTCCGGTGAACGTCGCCGTGACCACGCCCGGAACGCAGGCGCCGCCGTCGCGATCGCTCCTGTGCGCCTCCAGCCCGAGCTCTTCGAGCGCGAACTTGAGGACCGTGGACTTGCCGGTGCCGGCATAGCCGAAGAGCCGGAACACCTGCTGTTCCCGCGTCCGGCTGCCGTACCAGTCCTTGATGGCGGCGATGGCGCGGGCCTGCGTGTCGGAAGGCGTGATGCCGGTCATCGTCCCGTCCTCCAGCACC
>CAYTWJ010000316.1:0-3943 GCA_964442055.1 uncultured Rhodospirillaceae bacterium
TCGGCGGCGAGCTTGGCGCGGTAGGCGAGGAGGGCGTCGTCGAGCCCGGCGGGGTGGGCGCCGGCGTTGGCGCGCTCGAAATGGGCCGGCGCGGCCGGCGCCAGTTGCGCCAGCCGCGCCCGCCAGGCGCCAGACGCGGCGGCGCCGCGCGCGCCCACCGCCCGCCAGGCGGCCAGCACCTCGGCCGGGATCTCGAACGGCGGGTAGGGCCAGCCGAGCTCGGCGCGCGCCGCCGCCACCTCCTCGGCGCCGAGCGGCGCGCCGTGCGTCGCCGCGCTGCCCTGCTTGTGCGGGGCGCCGAAGCCGATGATGGTCCGGCAGGCGATCAGCGACGGCCGGTCGCTCTGCTGCGCCGCCTCGATCGCCGCCGCCACCGCCTCGGGGTCGTGGCCATCGACTCCCGCCGCATGCCAGCCGCTGGCGCGGAAGCGGGCGAGCTGGTCGTCGCTGACGGTCAGGCTGGTCGGGCCGTCGATCGAGATGTGGTTGTCGTCGAAGAGGACGATCAGCTTGTTCAGCCGCAAATGGCCGGCGAGCGAGATCGCCTCGTGGCTGATGCCCTCCATCAGGCAGCCGTCGCCGGCGATGACGTAGGTGCGGTGGTCGACCGCCGCCTCGCCGAAGCGCGCCGCCAGGTGGCGCTCGGCCAGCGCCATGCCGACGGCGTTGGCGAGGCCCTGGCCGAGCGGGCCGGTGGTGGTCTCGACGCCGCCGGCGGGGTTGTGCTCGGGATGGCCGGCGGTGAGCGAGCCGAACTGGCGGAAATTGCGCAACTGGTCGAGGGTGTATTCGGCGTAGCCGGTGAGGTGGAGCAGCGCGTAGAGCAGCATCGAGCCGTGGCCCGCCGACAGCACCAGGCGGTCGCGGTCGGGCCAGAGCGGCTGGGCCGGATCGAACTTGAGGAAGCGCGTGACCAGCACGGTGGCCACGTCGGCCATGCCCATCGGCATGCCGGGATGGCCGGAATTGGCCTTCTGCACGGCGTCCATGGCCAATGCGCGGATGGCGTTGGCCATCGCGGCATGGCCGACGGCCGGGGTGGATTTGGCAGTGGAATCGTTCATGGGGCGGCGTCTCTGTTCGCGGCGCCACGACGCCAAGCGCCGCATCGCCCGGGATGCCCGCGCGGGCGCGCGAAAAATGACCGCTCGCCGGCAGCCCGTCAACCTGGGATTTGGCCTTCATCCCGGCGTCCCGGGCGATTGACGCTGCGCGCGGGGCAAGCGTATCCTTGGCCGGTCGGCGTGACGTTAACCCCTTACAGCAAGCGGCAAATTTTCGGCAAGGGCATGGCCAGCGACGAAGCAGCAACGGCGGGTGGCCGGCAGCGCCTGGAAGCGGCGGTGGCGCGCCTCGAGACGGCGGCGAAGCCGGGGCAGGCAAGCGAGGCGACGGTGCGGGCGCTGGCCGCCGAACGCGACCGGCTGCGCGCCGCGCTGGCCGCCGCCGAGAAGGACCGGGAAAGGCTGCGCGCCGTTTCGGCGGCGATGGCGCGGCGCGTCGACAGCGCCATCGAACAGGTGACGGCACTGCTCGGCCGCTGATTCCTCGAGGGGGAGAACCGTCGCATGGGACAAGTCGACGTCACCGTCAACGGCCGCAGCTACACCGTCGGCTGCGATGACGGCGAGGAAGAGCACATCGCCTACCTGGCCGAATTCGTCGACAAGAAGGTGGCCGGGCTGGTCGAGCGCCTGGGCCAGGTCGGCGAGGCGCGGCTGCTGCTGATGGTGGCGCTGATGATCGCCGACGACCTGGCCGGCGCCTACGACGACATCGAAGGCCTGCAGGCCGAGATCGAGGAGCTGCGCCGCGGCAGCGGCGATTCCGACGCCGCGCTCGATCGCCTGGCGCGGCGGATCGAGGATATTGCCGCTCGCCTGGAGAGCGCCTAAGTTCGTTGCCGGACGGGTTGCTGCCCGGCGCGTCAGGCACTGTGTTCCCTGGGGCCGATAATGATCCGATAGGGAGCTGTCCCTGCCGAGGCCCTGGTCTCGGTACACGGCGCCCACCTGGTTGTACCAGGCCCGAGAGGATCGCGTAACGCCAACGGCCAGGGCGGCCCCGTCCACTCGATTTCCGCCCCCGGTTCCGCCCCCCAAGGGGTTCCCCCCGGGCTGCCCGATCACGGTGCCGAGTGAGATCGCTTGCCGAAGACAAGCGCGCGCTGCGCGTCGGCGCACGCCGCCGCCGGATGGAAGCGCACCGGACCGCGCCGTCGGCCGCCACTGAGGCCGCCGAGCGCTTCGCCGCCGCCTTCCAGGTCGCGCCCGGCGAGCGGGTGGCGGGCTACTGGCCGGTCGGCGACGAGCTCGATCCGCGGCCGCTCTTGGCCCGGCTCGAGGCCGCCGGCGCGGCGATCGCGCTGCCGCAGGTGGCGGGCAACGCGGACCCGCTGGTGTTCCGGCGCTGGTCGATCGCCGGCGGCGAGGTGCCGCCGGCCGGCGCCCACGGCATCCCGGCGCCGGGCGACGAAGCGCCGGCGATCGAGCCGGACATCCTGCTGGTGCCGCTTCTTGCCTTCGACCGGGCGGGGTGGCGCCTCGGCTCGGGGCTGGGCTATTACGATCGCACCCTGGCGGCGCTGCGCCGCCGGCGGGCGGTGAGGGCGGTGGGGTTCGCCTATGCCGGCCAGGAGGTCGCGGCCGTGCCGCATGGCGAGGGCGACGAGGTGCTCGACTGGATCGTGACCGAGCGCGAGGTGATCGCGGCGGCAAAGGAGCGAAAGGCGTGAGGGTTCTCTATGTCGGCGATGTGGTCGGCCGCTCGGGCCGCGAGGCGGTCACGCGCCATCTGCCCGAGATCCGCAGCCGGCTGGCGCTGGATTTCGTCGTCGTCAACGGCGAGAACGCCGCCGGCGGCTTCGGCATCACCGGCAAGATCTGCCAGGAGCTCTACGCCGCCGGCGCCGATGTGGTGGTGACCGGCAACCATGTCTGGGACCAGAAGGAAACCTACGGCTACATCAGCGGCGACCCGCGGCTCCTGCGCCCGCTCAATTTCCCGCGCGGCACGCCCGGCCGCGGCGCCGGCGTCTTTGCCGGGGCGCGCGGCCAGAAGGTGCTGGTGCTGCAGCTGATGGGCCGCATCTTCATGGACGCGATCGACGATCCCTTCGCCGCCGCCCAGGCCGAGCTGGCCAAGTACCGCCTCAAGGGCAATGTCGATTTCATCTTCGTCGACATCCATGCCGAGGCGACGTCGGAGAAGATGGCGATGGGCCATTTCCTCGACGGCAGCGTGTCGATGGTCTGCGGCACGCACAGCCACGTGCCGACCGCCGACGCGCAGATCCTGCCGGCCGGCACCGCCTACCAGACCGACGCCGGCATGACCGGCGACTACAATTCGGTGATCGGCATGCAGAAGAGCGAGCCGATCAGCCGCTTCACCCGCAAGGTGCCGCTCGGCCGCTTCGAGCCGGCCGACGGCGAGGCGACGCTGTGCGCGATCTTCGTCGAGAGCGACGATGCCAGCGGCTTGGCGCGCCGCATCGCGCCGCTGCGGCTTGGCGGCCGGCTCACGCCCGCTTGGCCGGAGTAGCCGCCGGCGTCAAACTGTTGCCATTATGTACTGATAGGTGTATCTGCATGATTTGGACACAAAATATGGTGGATCATTGTGATTCGCGATTTCGCGTGAGGGCCTGAGCGTCGTGGCCGGCCATTCCCAGTTCAAGAACATCATGCACCGCAAGGGCGCCCAGGATGCGCGGCGGGCGAAGGTGTTCACCAAGCTCATTCGCGAGATCACCACCGCGGCGCGCATTGGCCTGCCCGATCCGGCCGCCAACCCGCGCCTGCGTGCCGCCGTCCAGGCGGCGCGCGTCGCCAACATGCCGCGCGACACGGTCGAGCGCGCGATCAAGCGCGGCGCCGGCGGCGGCGAGGCCGAGAACTTCGCCGAGGTGCGCTACGAGGGCTACGGTCCGGGCGGCGTCGCC
>CAYTWJ010000317.1:0-3934 GCA_964442055.1 uncultured Rhodospirillaceae bacterium
AAATCGGCGCCGTCGATCTTGCGCGCCTCGGCCTCGAAGACGTCGACGAAGGTGGCGCCGATGATCTTGCGCTTGGCCTCGGGGTCGGTGACGCCGGCGAGCTTGCCGAGGAAGAGGTCGACGGCGTCGCAGTGGACCAGCGGGATGTTGTAATGGTCGCGGAAGACGCGCACCACCTCCTCGGGCTCGCCCAGGCGCAGGAGGCCGGAATCGACGAAGACGCAGGTGAGCTGGTCGCCGATCGCCTCGTGCAGCAGCACCGCCACCACCGAGGAATCGACGCCGCCGGAGAGCCCGCAGATCACCCGCCCCTTGCCGACCTGCGCCCGCACCTTGGCGATCGCCTGCTGGCGGAAGGCGGCCATGGTCCAGTCGCCGCGGCAGCCGGCGATCCTGTGGGTGAAGTTGCGCAGCAAAGCCGCGCCCTGCGGCGTGTGCGCGACCTCGGGATGGAACTGCACGCCGTAGAAGCCGCGCTTATCGTCGGCGATGGCGGCGAACGGCGCCCCCTCGCTCACCGCCACGGTGCGGAAGCCGGGCGGCAGGCGGGTCACCCGGTCGCCGTGGCTCATCCACACCTGGTAGCGCTCGCCCGGCCGCCAGACGCCCTCGAACAGCGGGCAGTCGGCGGTGACCTCGACGAAGGCGCGGCCGAATTCCCGGTGGTCGGCGGCCTCGACCGCGCCGCCGAGCTGGGCGCACATGGTCTGCTCGCCGTAGCAGATGCCGAGCACCGGCACGCCCAGCTCGAACAGCCGCTCGGGCGCGCGCGGCGTGCCGGTCTCGATCACCGAGGCCGGCCCGCCCGACAGGATCACCGCGCCCGGCGCGAAGGTCTCGAGCACCGGATCGGCCTTGTTGAAGGGGACGATCTCGCAATAGACGCCTGATTCGCGCACCCTGCGCGCGATCAGCTGGGTGTACTGGGCGCCGAAATCGATGATCAGGATGCGGTCCGACATGGCCGGCAAGCTATGCTGCCGACCCGCCGAAGTCCATGCCCTTGCGCCGGCCCCGCCGGCGCCGCCTGAGGCGCCGGATCAGCTTGACCTGCCGGCCTTGTAGGCCCGGATCTGCGCCTTGAGGTCGCTGTATTCGGCGCAGCCGAACAGGCAGATGCGGTCGAGTCGGGCGAGGTGCTCCTCGGCCTTGGCCAGGTTGCCGACCTTCAGATACGCCTCGCCGATATATTCGTGGGCGCCGCGGTGGCGCGGATCGATCACCAGCGCCTGCTCGTAGAAGCGGAAGGCCTGGTCGTAGTCGCCCTTGTTGCGGTGCGCGTAGCCGAGCCAGTTGTAGGCGTCGGCGCTCTTGGGGTCCTTGGCGGCGACCTTCTGCATCAGCTCGATCGCCCGCGCCCAGTCCTTGGCCTCGATCGCCTTCTTGCCGGCGACGTAATCGGGATCCTGCGCCACCCGGCTCGGCGTGGGATCGTCGCCGGCGGCCGACGCCGGCAGCGGCGCCGCGGCGAGCAGAACGACGGCGCTTGCGGCCAAAGTGCGGCGGAAATGTCCGATCATGGCCTGCCTCGTCACCCGTAAAGGTGCATCAACAGCGCAAACGCATGCGGCGTCCGCGCTATTCCGGGAAGATGGGTCGGCCGGGGCGAGGGTCTAGCGGCGCTCCAGGACGGCGGCGAAGAACCCGTCGGTGCCGTGACGGCGCGGCGTCAGCAGCAGGTAGGGCCCCGGCACCGGGCAGGCCCCTCCGACCGCAGCCGCCCAGACGTCCGTCACCGGCACCAGGGCGAAATCCGGGTGGCTTGCCAGGAAGAGCTCGACCGGGGCCTCGTCCTCCTCGACCAGGATCGAGCAGGTGGCGTAGACCAGCCGGCCCCCCGGCCGCACCAACGGCGCCGCCTCGGCGAGAAGCTGGCGTTGGAGCTCGCACTGGCGGGCAAGAATCTCGGGCGTCAGCTTCCAGCGCGCCTCGGGGTTGCGCCGCCAGGTGCCGGTGCCCGAGCAGGGCGCGTCGACCAGCACGCGGTCGGCCGAGGCCGCCAGCCCGGCCAAGGGGCCGTCCCCGCCCCCCAGGCGATGCGTCTGGACGTTGCGCACCCCGGCCCGCTGCAGACGGGGCTTGAGCCGCGCGAGGCGTGCCGCGTCGCGGTCGAAGGCGTAGATCTGGCCGCGATTGTGCATCGCCGCGGCCAGAGCCAGCGTCTTGCCGCCGGCGCCGGCGCAGTAATCGACCACCTGCATGCCCGGGCGGGCATCGACCAGCAGGCTGGCGATCTGCGCCGCCTCGTCCTGGGGCTCGAGCCAGCCGGCGCGGACCAGGGGATGGGTTTCCAGCCGCGTCCCGGTGGGAAGCCGGATGCCGAGTGGCGAAAACGGCGTCGGCTCGGCGGCGAAGCCGTCGGCGCGCAAGGCCTCGAGCGCCGCCGCCCGCTCGCCCTTGAGGGCGTTGACCCTGAGGTCGAGGGGGGCGCGGGCATCGAGCGCCGCCATCTCGGCGACCAGCTCGGCGCCGAAGCGCGATTTCAGGGAATCGTCCAGCCATTCCGGATACTTGCCGCGCACCCAGTCGGGCAGGTCGGCCGGCGGCGGCTCGGCGAGGGCGCGCAACGCCGCCAGCTCCGCCACAGCCAAGGCTGCCGGCGCAAACCGGCTGCCGTCGCACAGGCGTTCAAGCTCATCGGCCGGCAGGCCGGCGGCGCCCATGACCAGGAGGCGCGGCGTCGGCTCGGCCCCCGCGCGCTCCAGCCGCCAGCCGATTTCGGCCCGCCGGCGCAAGGCGGCATAGACCAGATCGGCGATCGCGCGGCGGTCCTTGGCGCCGGCATAGCGGCGGGCGCGGAACCAGTCGCCGGTCACCTGGTCGGCGGCGGCGCGCGCCGCCGAGACCGCGGCGAAGAGCTCGATCGCCGCCGCCAGCCGCGCCGCCGGGGTCATGGGGAGGAAATCATGGCGACCGGGTCACGGCGCCGCCCTCGGGCGCCCGGTCAGGTCTCCATGCGGTAGTTCGGCGCCTCGCGGGTGATGGCGACGTCGTGGACATGGCTTTCGCGCAGGCCCGAGCCGGTGATGCGCACGAAACGGCAATTGCGCTGCATCGCCGGGATCGAGCCGTTGCCGGTGTAGCCCATCGCCGACCGGAGGCCGCCGATGAGCTGGTGGATGACATTGGCGGCCGGCCCCTTGTAGGGCACGCGGCCCTCGACGCCCTCGGGCACCAGCTTGAGGCTGTCGCTCACCTCCTGCTGGAAATAGCGGTCGGCCGAGCCGCGGCCCATGGCGCCGATCGAACCCATCCCGCGATAGGCCTTGTAGGAGCGGCCCTGGTAGAGGAAGACCTCGCCCGGCGCCTCGTCGGTGCCGGCGAGCAGGCCGCCGACCATGGCGCAATCGGCGCCGGCGGCGATCGCCTTGGCGAGGTCGCCGGAGAACTTGATGCCGCCGTCGGCGATCACCGCCACGTCGGCCTTGCGCGCCACCTCGACGGTGTCCATCAGGGCGGTCATCTGCGGCACGCCGACGCCGGCGACGATGCGAGTGGTGCAGATCGAGCCGGGGCCGATGCCGACCTTGATCGCGTCGGCGCCGGCATCGATGAGGGCGCGGGCGCCGTCGGCGGTGGCGACGTTGCCGCCGACCACCTGGGTGTAGTTCGAGCGCTTCTTGATCGCGCCGATCGCCTCGATGACCCGGCTCGAATGGCCGTGCGCGGTGTCGACGACGATCAGGTCGACCCCGGCCTCGATCAGCGCCTCGGCGCGGATGACGCCGTCGGGCCCGATCGAGGTGGCGCCGGCGACGCGCAGCCGCCCCTGGTCGTCCTTGCAGGCGTTGGGGAAGCGTTTCGCCTTCTCGATGTCCTTGACCGTGATCAGGCCGATACAGCGGTAGGCGTCATCGACGACCAGCAGCTTCTCGATGCGATGGTGGTGCAGCAGCCGCTTCGCCTCCTCCATCGAGACGCCGTCGCGCACGGT
>CAYTWJ010000318.1:0-3933 GCA_964442055.1 uncultured Rhodospirillaceae bacterium
GAGCGGGCCCGGCCCGAGCCCCAGGTCACCGAGGACGAGATCCGGCACTTGGTGGAAGAGGGGGCGCGGGCCGGCGCCATCGAGCGCGTCGAGCGTGACATCGTCTACCGGGTGTTCCGGCTCGGCGACAAGCTGGTCGACGACATCATGACGCCGCGCACGCAGATGGTCTGGGTCGACGCCGAGGCCAGCGCCGAAGAAAACATGGCGACCGTCCGCGAGGCCCGCCATTCGCGCTTCCCCGTGCTGCGCGGCGACCGGCTCGAGCCGATGGGCGTGGTGCGGATCAAGGATCTGATGCCCCATCTCGGCCGCGCCGGGCCGGTCGACCTGATGGCGGCTATGCAGCCGCCGCTGATCGTGCCGGAGACCACCACCGTCTACCGCCTGCTCGAGCTCTTCCGCACCACCCGGCCGCATATGGCGCTCGTCGTCGACGAATACGGCGAATTGCAGGGCCTGGTGACGCTCAACGACATCTTCGAGGCGGTCATCGGCGAATTGCCGCCGGCCGGTGCCGGCGAGGCGCCGGCGGTGGTGCGCCGGCCCGACGGCTCGCTGCTGATCGACGGCCGGCTGTCGGCCGATACGCTCAAGGAGACGCTCGGCGTCGAACGCCTGCCCGCCGAGGACGAGCACGATTTCAACACCATGGCCGGCATGATGATCGCCGAGTTCGGCCGCATCCCCCAGGCCGGCGACTTCTTCCTGTGGAATGGCTACCGCTTCGAGGTGGTGGACATGGACGGGCCGCGCGTCGACAAGGTGCTGGTCGTCCCGCCGGCCGCGGGGGCGGGCACCGCGCCCTAGTCGTGGCGCCGGCCCGTCGGCGCTGACCGCTTGTATTATCATCGCACAGGCCGGCCTGATCCGCCGGCCGGTCTGGAAGAGGTCGGGCGGACGGGAAGCCATGAGCGTGAAGCGCTGGGGCTGGTATTCTGTGGCGATGACCGCAGTGATCGGCGGTGTGCACGCCGCGGTCGCCGCGGCCTCCGGTAGCCTGGCCGTCAGCGCGGAGGTGGTCCACAACACGACCGACCTGCTGACCGCGCTGGCCGTCGTCGCCGGCCTGAAGCTCGCTACCTACAAGAGCGTGGCTTTCCCCTACGGCCTCTACAAGCTCGAAAACGTCATCGCGGTCGGCCTCGCCGGTGCCATCTTCGTCACCGCTTACGAGATCGCCCGGGACGCTTTCGTTGCTCGGCCGGCGCCGCTTGTTACGGAAACGTGGATGCTGGCCGCCCTGGCCGTCACCACCGTGGCAGCGGTCGCCTTCGCCCATTTCGAGCTGCGGGTCGCCAAGGCAGCGAACTCACCCGCACTGACAGCCGATGCGAAGGAATACCGCATCCACGTCTTCACCACCGGCACCGCGCTCGCCGCACTGCTCGGGCAGCGGCTCGACCTGCCGCTCGACCGTCCGGCAGCGGTCGTCATCGTGATCGCGGTGACGAAGGTCGGGTGGGACCTGCTCGCCGATGGGATGCGCGCGTTGCTGGACGCCTCGCTCGATGCGAAGACCATCGAGAACATCCGGCGAGAGATTCAGGGCGACCCGGCGGTCGCCGAGGTCAAATGGGTCAGCGGGCGAAACGCCGGGCGGTTCCGCTTCGTGGAGGCCGCCATCGTGCTGCGGCTGCACGACTTGGTGCAGGCCGAGGCCGCCACAAGGCGCATCGAGGAGAAGATCCGCCGAGCGGTTCCCCATCTGGAGCGCATCCTGATCCGTGCAGAGCCCTTGGTGTCCGAAGAGATTCGCTACGCGGTTCCTCTAGCCGACAGTCAGGGGGCGACGAGCGAGCATTTCGGCGAGGCGCCCTATTTCGCGCTGGTAGCGGTTTCGCGCCACGACGGCAGCATCGCCGAGTGGCGGATCGTCGCCAACCCCCATTGCGGCGCGCCGCGCGCAAAGGGCATCCGGGTTGCCGAGTGGCTCGCAAGTCAAAAAGTCGATGTCGTCCTGGTCAAAGAGGACCTGGCAGGGAAGGGTCCAGGCTATGTCCTGGGGAATGCCGGCGTTGCCTGGCGCGTCTTCACCGGCGCATCGCTGAACGAGGCGCTGCGGTCGCAACGGCACACGCCACCAGACACCAGGGCTGCGCATTTCTGACGCCGGGCTCGCCCCCGGGCAAGGCGTCCTCTAATCCTGACTTTTGAACGTGATGTAAGCCAGCGCCAGATAGACGACGGGGATGACGATAACGACGATGCCCTCGACAAGGCCTGGTGCCGGGCAATCGGTGGCGAACATGCGCATCGCAACGATCACGTCGACGACGGCGATGACGGCGAGGCCAATGATCCATGGCAGCAATACGCTGCGCGATTTCGCTTGCGGCATTGAGAACCCCCTCCTTCTTGCGCTGACCCGATCTGCCCGGACGAAGGGCCGGGATTGGCCCGGCAACCCAATCGGCAGCCGTTGGGGGCCGTAGCCCAACAACAACTAGCTGCCGGCCCATACCCTGTTCTTGACGTAGATCAAGCGTTGGCCGGGCTGACCTCGTATTGTTTCTGTTGCCGATGTCTCGCGTGCTTTGCCGAACAAGCGGGGTGACGAGGGGCGCTTTATGGATCGCTCTGACGCCGCAGCGCGGCTGAGGGGGCAGGGGGCAGGATGATCTTGTGGATTCTCGGCTTCGCCGCCCTGGGTAGCGTCGCCGCGGTCGCCGGGGCGGCACTCCTCCTGGTCTTTCCGGAACGCGTCCGTCAAACGCTGCTGCCAGGGATATTGAGCTATGCCACAGGGTCTCTGCTCGCCGCCGCTTTTCTGGCTATGATACCGAGCGCTGCTGACGCGCTTCCTCTGACGGCCGCGACCGGCACCGTGCTCGCCGGAATTGTCGCCTTCTTCCTGCTGGAAAAGATGGTGATTTGGCGACACAGTCATGACGGCACTCGGGTGGCGCACGGCACCGCCGGACGGCTCATCCTCGTTGGCGATGCTTTCCACAATTTCACCGACGGCGTTGTGATCGCGGCAGCTTTTCTGACCTCGTTTCCGCTCGGCATCGCCGCGTCGCTCGCCGTGATCGCCCATGAGGTGCCGCAAGAGGTCGGCGATTTCGGCATTTTGCTCGACTCGGGCTATTCGCGCCAAAACGCCACGCTCTACAATCTTCTGTCCTCCATCACGGCTTTGCCTGGCGCGGTGGCGGGCTATCTTTGGCTTGCCGAGATGACGACGGTGACTCCCTACATTCTTGGCATCTCGGCGGCGAGCTTCATCTACATCGCGATTGCCGATCTCGTTCCGGCCCTCCACCGCCAGACCGACCCGTGGTCCGCGCTGCAGCAATTGGTGCTCCTGCTTGCTGGTATAGCCACGATAATTCTCCTTCAGCTCGTGCATTGGCAATGAGCCGTCTGCGTCGGGTTGCGCCACCTGGCGGGCAAGCGGTCTGCGCGCGGTTGCCGGATCATCGGCCATGACCTCCCGAGCGGAAAAGGGTGGGGGAGCGTTCGCCGGCCTCAAGCTGCTGCTCTGCGAGAACCCTTTGCCACCGCTGCCCGAGGCAATCGCAGCGGCAGCTGCGGAACTGCCGCGCAGCAATCACTACACCGAGGCGTACTCGGCGCCGCTGCGCCGCTTCCTCGCCGGGATGCTGGGGGTACCGGAGACCCACATCCATATCAACGCCGGCTCGGAGCTGATACTCCGTCAGATCTTCGATCGCTTCGGCAATCGGGTCCATCTGCTCACGCCGACCTACCCGCTGTTTCCCGAAATCGCGCGCCACTGGACCGAAACGCGGCTGGAGCCCGAGCGGGATTTTCGTTTCGACCTGGCCGGGCTGCGGATGCCCGACGACAGCACGGTCGCGGTAATCGTCAATCCGAACAATCCCAACGGCTTGACCTTTGATATGACAGCCTTGCCGACACTTCTCAGGCGCCACCCGGCGACCTTGTTCCTTGTCGACGAGGCCTTCA
>CAYTWJ010000319.1:0-3917 GCA_964442055.1 uncultured Rhodospirillaceae bacterium
GAAGCCGCCGCCATCACGCGCTCCGCGCCAGCAGCATCGCCCGCGCCGTCAGCCCGGTTCGGGTGATGTTGGGAAAAGCGTAAAAGGCGCCGAGCGGGCGCACGCAGGAAACCCCCGGCAGCCGGTTGAGCGCGTCGACGACGAACAGGCGCCGGCGGTCGAACTCGGCGACCATCCGGTCGACCGAATCCTGCGGACCGTTCAGCGCCGCGATGCCGGCCCACTGCGTGGCCGCGTTGACGCAGGAATGGATGTTGATGGCCAGCCGCGTGGCGAGCTCGGCGAGGCCCCTGGGCCAGAGCGCCCAGCCCAGCCGCCAGCCGGTCATGGCATAGGTCTTCGACCAGCCGTCGAGGATGATCAGCCGGTCGCGGATCTCGGGGTAGGCGACCAGGCTCACGTGCTCCCCGTTACCGTAGACCATCCGGCCGTAGATCTCGTCGGACAGCACCGCCACCTGGGGATGGCGGGCGAGGCCGGCCACCAGGCGGTCGATCTCGACCCGCGGCACCACCCCGCCGGTCGGATTGGCCGGGCTGTTGAGGACGATCAGCCGGGTGCGCGGGGTGATCCGCGCCAGCACCTCCTCGGCCGAGAAGGAGAAGCCGTTCTTCTCGTGGAGCGGGATCGGCACCGGGGTGGCGCCCGAGAAGGCGATCATCGAGCGGTAGATCGGAAAGCCCGGGTCGGGATACATGATCTCGGCGCCGGCCTCGCCGAACATCAGCATGGCGAAGGCCATGGTGACCTTGCCGCCCGGCACGATGACGATGTCCTCGGGGTCGACGCCGACGCCCCGGCGCTTGGCGATGTCGGCGGCGACCGCTTCGCGCAGCGGCAGGATGCCGTTGGCCGGGGTATAGCCGTGGTGGCCGTCCTTGAGGGCCTTGCGCCCGGCCTCGACGATGTGATCGGGCGTCGGGAAATCGGGCTGGCCGATGCCGAGATTGATCACCGACCGGCCGCGCTTCTCTTCGGCCCAGCGCCGCTGCAACGCCTGGGCCCGGGCCAGGACCTCGAAGGCGCTTTCGGTGCCGAGGCGGCCCATCCGTTCTGCCAGATGCATGGGCGCCTTTATGCCGCGCCGCCCTCGCCGCCGCAAGCGCCGCCGCCGCTTGACCCGCCCGCGCCGCGGCTCTACATAACCCGCCTGCCTTGCGGCGGGAGTAGCTCAGTCGGTTAGAGCGCCAGGTTGTGGCCCTGGAGGTCGCCGGTTCGATCCCGGTCTCTCGCCCCAGTCCCCCTTGCCGGAAAAAGCTCGTGCCTGACGCCGTGGCCGGATCGCCTCGGCCGCCACGGCGGGCTATAGTCTCCCCGAGGAGGCGGCCCATGGACGAGCAACGGGTCGATACGCGCTTCCGCAGCGGCCACGCCGGCGGGCGCGACTGGCGGGCGGCGCTGGACGCCGCGCTCGCCCAGGTGACGCCGCTGCCCGACGGGGCGAACATCGCCTTTCTCTATCTGACCGACCACCACGCCGACAGCGCGGCGGCCATCCTCGACCGGGTGCGGCGGACGACCGCCATCGAAGCCTGCCTCGGCACCGCCGGCTTCGGCGTCTGCGCCAGCGGCGGCGAATATTTCGACGAGCCGGCGCTGGCGCTGATGGTCGGGCGGCTGCCAAAGGGCGCCTTCACCCTGTTCGAGCGGCCCGACCGCCGCGTTTCCGGCTGGTTCGGCGTCGTCCACGCCGATCCGCGCTTCCCCGCCTTGCCGGAAACGCTCGCCGACCTCGGCGAGACGAGCGGGGCGTTCCTGGTCGGCGGGCTTACCGCCTCGCGCCGCGCCCAGCCGCAGTTCGCCGGCGGGCTGGTCGGCGGCGGGGTGTCGGGGGCGATGTTCAGCGAGCGCGTCGAAGTGCTGACCGGCCTGAGCCAGGGCTGCTCGCCCATCGGCCCGGCGCACCGTATCACCGAATGCGACGGCAACGTCGTCGTCACCCTCGACGAGCGCCCCGCCTTCGAGGTTCTGCGCGAGGAGGCCGGCGCGGCGGCGCTTGCCGATCTCGCGCGTCTCGGCGGCACCATCATGGCGGCGCTGCCGGTCTCCGGCGCCGACCGGCCCGACTACCTGGTGCGCAACCTGATGGGCCTCGACCCCAAGACCGGCATGATCGCCATCGGCGCGATGGTCGAGGCGGGCGAACTCCTCATGTTCTGCCGCCGCGATGCCGAGAGCGCAGCGGCCGATCTCGACCGCATGCTGGCCGACCTCAAGCGGCGCGCCGGTGGCCGCAGCCCGCGCGGCGGGCTCTATTTCTCCTGCGTCGCGCGCGGGCCGAACATGTTCGGCGCCGGCGGCGAGACGCGGCGCATCGCCGCCGCCTTCCGCGACCTGCCGCTCGCCGGCTTCTTCTGCGGCGGCGAAATCTCGCACGCCCGGCTCTACGGCTATACCGGCGTGCTCAGCCTGTTCATGTGAGCCTCCGGGCGCCGGGCGCGGCATGATCCCCGGCCTCGGCGAGGGCATTGCCATCGCGGCGCTGGTGCTCGCCGCGGCGGCGCTGCGCGGCTTCACCGGCTTCGGCTTCGCGCTCGGCGCGGTGCCGCTCCTGAGCCTCGTCATCGCTCCCCAGCGCGTCGTCCCGGTGGTGATGCTCCTGCAGGTGCTGGCCAGCCTGCAGACGCTGGCGCGCGAGTGGCGGCATGTCGACTGGCGCACCGTCGGCCTGCTGGTGCCGGGCTCGCTCGCCGGCCTGGTCCCGGGCCTCGCGTTGCTCGGCGCGATGTCGCCGGCGGCGGCCCGGCTCGCCATCGGCGCGATCGTCGGCCTGGCGGTGGCGGGCCTGGCGAGCGGCTGGCGCCTGCCGCGCTTCCCCGGGCCCTTGGGCATCCTGGGCCTGGGCGGCGTCACCGGCCTCTTCAACGGCCTGGCGGCGATGCCGGGGCCGCCGGTGATCTTCCTCTACCTCGCCTCGGACCGGCCGCCGGCGGTGTCGCGCGCCTCGATGCTGTTCTTCTTCCTCGTCACCGGCTCGGCCGGCGCCGCCGCGGCGGCGCTGCGCGGCATGCTGGGCGGCGACGAGCTCGTGCTCACGGCGCTCCTTGCGCCGCCAATGGTGCTGGGCACCTGGCTCGGCGAGCTGCTGTTCCGCCGCCTCGGCGGCCGTGGCTACCGCGCCATCGGCACGGCGATCCTCGGCGGCATCGCGCTCGCCGCCATCGCCAAGGCCCTCGCCACGCTGGCGGCGGGCTGAGGCTCAGCCGAGCATCGCCTTGGCGGCGGCGGCGACGCGCTCGGGGCGGATGCGATAGACGTCCTCGAGCGGCGGCGCGAAGGGCACCGGGATGCGCGGCGCGCCGACGCGGCGCACCGGGCAGCCGATCTCCTCGGCCGCGGTCGCGGCGATCTCGGCGCCGAAGCCGGCGGTCTTCACCGCCTCCTGCGCGACCAGGAGCCGGCGCGTGCGCGCCGCCGATTGCAGCACCGTCTCGCGGTCCCAGGGCCAGAGCGAGCGCAGGTCGATCACCTCGGCCTCGACGCCGTGCCCGGCCAGGAGCTCGGCCGCCGCCAGGCTGGTGTGGACCATCTGCGACCAGGTGACGATGGTCAGGTCGCGGCCCGGCCGGGCGATGCGCGCCCGGCCGATCGGCGTCTCGCCGGCGTCGTCGGGGACCTCGCCCTCGATCGCCCACAATTCCTTGTGCTCGAGATAGACCACCGGGTCGTCGGAGCGGATCGCGGCCTTGAGCAGCCCCTTGTTGTCGGCCGGCGTCGCCGGGGCGAGCACGACCAGGCCCGGCACGTGCACCCACCACGCTTCCAGGGACTGCGAATGCTGCGCCGCGCAGCTTGCCCACAGGCCGACGGGGTGGCGCGCCACCAGCGGCACCCGCGCCTGGCCGCCGAACATGTAGCGCGCCTTGGCCGCCTGGTTGACCAGCTCGTCCATCGCGCACAGCGCGAAGTCGATCACG
>CAYTWJ010000320.1:0-3911 GCA_964442055.1 uncultured Rhodospirillaceae bacterium
CGGCGGCGACCGGGAACGCCGCCGGCGCCGCGCCGCCCGCTGTCGGCCCGCGGCCGCGTCCCGGTCCGGTCCTGGCGGCGCTTTTTGTGGCCTACGGCCTCAACGCGGTCGGCCTCGTGCCGCACATGGTGTTCCTCGTCGATTTCATCGCCCGCGGCCTCGGCCAAGGCATAGAGGTCGGCGCGCGCTACTGGGTGCTGTTCGGCCTTGGCGCCAGCGCCGGTCCGGTGCTCGCGGGGGCGCTGGCCGACCGCATCGGCTTCGGGCGCGCGCTGCCGCTCGCCTTCGCGGTCCAGGGCGCGGCGATCCTGGTGCTCGCGCTCGCCGACGGGGTTCTGGCGCTGGCCGCATCGAGCCTGATCGTCGGCGCGTTCGTTCCCGGCATCGTGCCGGTGGTGCTCGGCCGCATCCATGAGCTTATCCCGCCCACCGATCCGGTTCGCCGGCAGGCGGCATGGAGCGTCGCGACGACGGCGTTCGCCGTCGGCCAGGCCGTCGGCGCCTATGGCTTGGCGTTCATTTTTGCCGAGGCCGGGGGCTTTCGCCCGCTTTTCGCGCTCGGCGCAGCGGCGCTGGTCGCGGCGCTGCTGGCCGAGCGGCTGGCGGCGCGCGCCGTCCGCCGCGCCGCCTCTTCCGGCTAGCGAGCCAGGATGTTGCGCAGCTGGCGCTCGCAGATCGGCATGGTCGCTCCCGACTTGAAGGCGACCCAGAGCAGCTCCTTCTCGCTGCCCGCATAGTGCGGCGGCATCGCCGGGCTGTGCCGGTCGATGAGCCAGGCCGAGGCGGCGTAGCGCAGCGCCGCCCGGCAAATGCGCTGGGCCTGCGCCGACGGCGCGACGCCGGCATGGTGGCGTTCCGCCAGGAGGCGCAAAGCGGCGTCGCGCCGACGGATCGCCTCCTCGCGCCACCACGGCACGCCGCCCTGGGCGAAGCGCAGGCCGAAGGCCTGGTCGACGGTCGGAGAGCGGCGATCGAGAAAGGCGGCGAGCGACTGGCCGAGCCATACGGCGAGGGAGTCGTCCAGCGGCTCGCCAGAAAGGCAACGACGCGTGACTTCCCGCAACTTCTCGATTTGCGCTGTCATGGCCGATCCCCGTTAGTGACAGTGACGGCAGCTTGCGAAGCAACCGTGAGTCGCTGTTGCCCGGCTGTCGTTCTTCCACTGGTCGTGGAAGACTCCTTGGTGGAGTTAATGAGCAAGCGCTCACTCATCAGACACGCCGTCGATCACGGCTCAAGAATGCGCTCGGCGGCGCCAACGATGCCGTCGGCCAGCGCGCGCAGGTTTTCCGCCACCGGCCGGCCGAGCAGGTTGGCATCGGTGAGCTGGAAGATGATCCCCATCACCATCGAGGTGGCGACGTCGGGGTTCTGGCGGCGGAACTTGCCGCTCTCGATGCCGTCGCGGATGACGTGACGGAAGACGCGGCACGGGTTGGGCATGTGTGGCGGCACTCGCTGCAAGTGGCCGTGCCGCGACAGGAAGAGGTAGCGAAACGCCAGCGGGTTGCGGTCGAACTCGTCGCAGAAGTGGCGGATCATCGCCTCGAGCTTGGCCTTGGGGCCTTTCTCGCCTTCCTGCACGCGCTCGAGCTCGGTCCCGAGCTCGGAAAGATGCGCGGCGAAAATGTCCCAGGCGAGATCGTCCTTGCTCGGATAGTGGCGGTAGATGGTGCCTTCGGCGATCGCCGCCGCGGCCGAGATGTCGCGGATGGTGGTCTCCGTCACGCCCTTTTCGACGAACAAGCGAAGCGCCGATTGGCCGATGCGCTCCTTGGTTTCCGCACCCCGCATGAACGAAACCCTCCCCAGGAACAAGTGAGCGTTCACTCGCATTGCGAACCCGTTCCTTGGAAATGTCAAGAACAGCAAGCGGTTTTCACCCGGATCGATTGTGCACCGCGTCATGGGAAGAGGCGCACATCGGCATCTCAGGATTGTCGGGGGGAAATGCAAAGCCCCGCGGACTGCCGGCCGCTCACTCGCGGGTGCCGAGCACCGAATAGGCGGCGTTCCAGAGCCGCCAGGCGTCGGCCACGCCGACCGCCCCGACATCGACATGGACCAGGCGGTCGAGGAGATGGAGGTCGGCCCGTCCGGGCGCCGCGGCGGCGGCCAGCGCCACGCTCTCGCTGAAGGGGATGATGCGGTCGTCGCGACCGTGCACCAGGATGAGGCGGGCGGCGAGCGTCTTCAAATCGAGCGGGCTCAGATCGAGCCCGGCGATGTCGTCGCGAATCCTTCCCGGCAAGGCGCGCACCAAGGCAGCGACGCGCTCGGGGTCGCGGTTCTCGACCAGGGCCAGCACGCTCGCTCCTTCGGGGCCGAGCGCGGCGACGAGGTCGCCGATCCCGGCCTCAAGATCGTCGAGCTTGCGGTCGGCGATGGCATGCAGCGTGGCGCGGTCGCGCTCCTCCTCGAGGAGGTCGGCATTGGCGCGCACGAACACCCACTTGCCGTAGGCATTCGGCTCCAGCCTCCGCCAGCCGGGCTCGCCGGCCAGGCGGTAATGCCCGGTGGTGAAAAAGCGAATGGTCGCCACGCTGTCGTGGTAGCCGCCGATGCCGAGAATGAAGGCGACGCGGCCGGCGATGTCGGGCTCGCGCGCGGCCAGCACGGCGGGGCCGACCGCGTAGGAAATGCCCGCCAGACCCAGCTGCTTGCCTTCCGCGATGTCGCCGACGGCGCGCACGGCGTCGGCGACGGCGCGGGCATCCGATGGCGCCAGGCGCAGCGCGCGCACATTGGCAAGCTCCGGCACCAGCACGAGGAAGCCCGCCCGCCCCAGCGTCGCGGCGAAGGCGACGAGGCGCGGGTCGTCCTTGCCGCGTGGCGCCGCGCCGGGGACCAGCACCAGTGCCGCCCGGTGGCCGCCGGCCGGGCGGTAGAGGTCGCCGCTGCCGGCCCGCTCCTCGATCCGCCAGGCGAACGCCTCACGCTGTGGCGGGTCGGTCAGCCGCTTGTAGAGGCTCGGGCCTGTGCCGGCGCCGATATCGGCGATTACCAGCGCCGACTCGACGCCGCGCCCCGGCGCGCAGGCGGCGGCCACCAGCAGCGCCAGAAGCGCGATCAGGGGGCCCGCGACATGACGGCGCAGCATCGGCGAGGCATAGCACAGATCAATGTCGCTCTTGGCATGGCGCGGCCTCGTCCCCATCTGCTGCGGGAATGGCGCCGGGAGCCGAGCCCAGATGTCCGATACCCTTCTCGTCGTCTGCACCGACTGCCAGGCCGTCAACCGGGTGCCGGCGGTGCGGCTGCAAGGCGGCGGCAAATGCGGCCGCTGCAAGGCGCCGCTGTTCGGCGGTCATCCCGCCGCCTTGACCGCGGCCGGCTTCGCACGCCGCGCCGAGCACGACGATATCCCGATCCTGATCGATTTCTGGGCCGCCTGGTGCGGCCCCTGCCGGACGATGGCGCCGGTTTTCGAGGCGGCCGCCGGCCGTCTCGAGCCGCGCGTGCGGCTGGCCAAGGTCGACACCGAAGCGGAGCCCGAACTTGCCGCGCGCTTCGGCATCCGCAGCATCCCGACCCTGGTGCTGGTGCGGCGCGGCCGCGAGCTGGCCCGCATCAGCGGTGCGATGGACCTTGGACGGCTGGTCGCCTGGACCGAAGCCCAGCTCGCTGCTGCCTGACGGGAGCAGCGCCTGTCATGAGGCTTCGGCCACCGGCAGCGCGCAGGTTTCTGTTCCCGAACCGATTGCGCCCGAATCGGATCGGCTTTGCTGCAACGCTGTGTGAGGCAACGGCGGCAGCGCCGCGTGCTCTGAGCCGCGGCGCGCGCCGAGTCGCGCTGCCGCTCTTTCCAGTTGGCCGGCAAGTCGGTACCTTCTGCTGGCGACGATGAGCGTGTTTCTCCCCCTCGATGTCCTGGCGCGGCGGATCGGTGCCGGTCGCCGTCTTTTTGCGGT
>CAYTWJ010000321.1:0-1500 GCA_964442055.1 uncultured Rhodospirillaceae bacterium
AGTCGGATAAAGCACTGTAAAGGATTTAAGGATATATTTATCCTGTTTTATCGTTACGATCTTAAATATTCGGATCCGGAAGGAATGGTCGAAATGGTTACCCGCTTGAAGGGCTGCCGGGCTGGACGCCGGGGGCTGCTGTTGATGGCCGTGCTGTTTGCCGGCGCCGCGGCCGGCGCCCCGTCCCAGGAAGAGCGGCTGAATACCCTGCTGGCCGATCCTGCGGCCCGGTCCGTTGCTGCGGAAGCCGGGAAGAAGGCTGCCTTCTTTTGCGTCAATTGCCACGGCGAGGACGGCAACAGCAGGCAGGGCGAAGTGCCGAATCTGGCCGGCCAGAACCCGCATTATCTGCTCGAGCAGATCCGCAAATTCTCGACGGGCCAGCGGCGCGAACCGTTCATGCAGGGGTTGATGAAGGTGCTGAGCGAGAGCGACCGCATCAATATCGCAGTGTACTACGCCGAACTGAATGTCGTGTCGGCCGGAAAGGCGACGTCGCAGGCGGGCCGCGACCTGTATGGCAAGAACTGCCTGCGCTGCCACGGCGAGCAGGCACGTGGCGGCGAGAAGTTTCCGCGCCTCGCCGGCCAGCAGCCCGAATACCTGGTGAAATCCCTCACCCGCTACCGCAACCGTTCAGGCGAGCGAATGGATACCCTGATGCTGGCCAGCACGACCTTCCTCAAGGACGACGACATCCGGGCGCTGGCGGCCTACCTCTCGTCGCTGCGCTGAGGGCTAGCCGAAAAGGGCGCGCCACCAGCGCCTGCGGCCTTCGGGCAGGGGCCCGGGGCGTTCCAGCGCGACCGGCGGCACGCGGCTCATGATCCAGCCCGGCGGGTGCGGGTGCTTGCCGGTGCCGCAGGAGGAGCCGAGGTTGTTCGGATCGTAGATCTTCACCAGGCGCGGCGAGTCTAAGTCGTCGGCGTAGACGATGCCGCAGTAGTCATGACGGTGTTCGCGGCGCAGGAGGGCGTCGGTTTCGGCGATGAAGCGTTCAACCTCCTGCGCCGTCGCCGGTGCGGCTGGCAGCGGCTCGCCTACCGCGTACAGGTACCAGCCGGCATCGCGGTCGATGCGCGCCCAGAAGTCGGTCAGCTGCTGCCAGGACAGCAGGCTCCACAGCCGGCCGGTGTAGAGCTGCTCGAATTCGTCGGCAACTTCCGCGGTCATCGGTCAGCGGCGCGCGAGCTGGCTGACGTCGCGCACCGCTCCCGTGTCGGCGGACGTGGTCATCGCGGCATAGGCCTGCAGCGCCGCCGACACCGTGCGCTCGCGCTTGGCCGGTTTCCAGGCATTTTCACCCTTCGCCTCCATCGCCGCACGCCGTGCCGCCAGGACTGACTTTTCCACGGCGAGGTGGATGCGCCGCTCGGGGATGTCGATCTCGATGGTGTCGCCCTCCTCGATCAGGCCGATGGCGCCGCCGGCCGCGGCCTCGGGCGAGGCGTGGCCGATCGACAGGCCCGAGGTGCCGCCGGAGAAGCGGCCGTCGGTGAG
>CAYTWJ010000321.1:1600-3908 GCA_964442055.1 uncultured Rhodospirillaceae bacterium
TCTCGGCGATGTTGCCGAACAGCACGGCGAGCCCGCCGTCCTGCGAGTAGGCGTGCGCCTTGTCGCGGATGCAGCCGCTGGCGCGGTCGAGGTCGAGCGAAGGAAACCGGCGGCTCTGCGAGAAGGCCGTCTGCGTCGGCACGCCGCCCGGCGCGGCGCGGTAGAACTCGTGCACCCTGGGATCGGCATTGCGCTTCACATCGCAGCAGTCGAGTGCCTCGCCCAGACTGGGATAGAGCACCGTCGGGCAGTTTCGGTTGATGAGGCCGGCGCGGTCGAGTTCGCCGAGGATGGCCATGATGCCGCCGGCGCGGTGCACGTCTTCCATGTGGTACTTCTGCGTCGAGGGCGCCACCTTGGCCAGGCAGGGAACCCTTCTCGACATCCTGTCGATGTCGGCCATGGTGAAGGGGACGCCGGCCTCCCGCGCGCAGGCGAGGAGATGCAGCACTGTGTTGGTCGAGCCGCCCATGGCGATGTCGAGGGCGATGGCGTTCTCGAAGGCGGCAAACGAGGCAATCGAGCGCGGCAGCACCGAGGCGTCGCCCAACTCGTACCAGCGTTTCGCCAGGCCGACGACCAGCCGGCCGGCCTTGACGAAGAGCTTCTCGCGGTCGGCGTGGGTGGCGAGCAGCGAGCCGTTGCCGGGCAGCGCCAGGCCCAGCGCCTCGGTCAGGCAGTTCATCGAGTTGGCGGTGAACATGCCCGAGCAGGAGCCGCAGGTCGGGCAGGCCGAGCGCTCCATGGCGTTCACGTCGGCGTCGGAGTTCTTCGCGTCGGCCGCCTCGATCATGGCGTCGATCAGGTCGACCATGCGGTATTCGCCGTGCCACTTCACCTTGCCGGCCTCCATCGGCCCGCCGGAGACGAACACCGCCGGAATGTTCAGGCGCAGCGCTGCCATCAGCATGCCGGGCGTGATCTTGTCGCAGTTGGAGATGCACACCATGGCGTCGGCGCAATGGGCGTTCACCATGTATTCGACGCTGTCGGCGATCAGTTCGCGGCTCGGCAGCGAATAGAGCATGCCATCATGTCCCATGGCGATCCCG
Source organism: uncultured Rhodospirillaceae bacterium (assembly GCA_964442055.1). Lineage (GTDB taxonomy): Bacteria > Pseudomonadota > Alphaproteobacteria > Ferrovibrionales > Ferrovibrionaceae > CAYTWJ01. The sequence continues at coordinate 2,653 of CAYTWJ010000321.1, forward strand.
TCATCGACCGCGATGGTGTTGAACTCCTTGGCGACGCCGCCGGCCGCCTCGATCTCGCGCGCCACCAGCTGCCCGAGATCCTTGAGATGCACATGCCCGGGAACGAACTGCGTGAATGAATTGACCACCGCAATGATCGGCTTGCCGAAATCGGCATCCTTCATGCCGGTGGCGCGCCAAAGGCCGCGCGCCCCGGCCATGTTGCGTCCGTGCGTGGTGGTGCGGGAACGATAGGGTGGCATGGGGCAAAATCCTTCTGTCTGGCCTTGTTATGACCCCGTTTGGCCGCTTTTGTCCACCCCGCCGCCTTCGACCGTCACCCCCGCATTTCCTCGAGCGCCTGTTCCTCGATCCGGATGCGCCAGCCGATCACCAGCGCGTTGAGCACGGTGAAGACCATGGCGAACCAGAACAGTCCCCACACCATCGGCAGCACGAAGATTTCCGTCGCCACCACCGCATAGTTGGGATGCCGCAGGAACCGGTAAGGCCCGCGATCGACCAGTTTCTCGCCGGGCACGACGACGATCCGCGTCGTCCAGCGCTCGCCGAGTGCCGCGATCACCCAGCCCCGCGCCGCCTGCAGCGCCAGGTAGACGGCAAGCCAGCTCCAGCTCGCCTCGATCCCCCACGAGAAATAGAGAAGTCCCAGGATCCATGCCGCATGCACCGCGACGATCAGCGGGTAATGTCCGGCGCCATGCTCGATGCCGCCCGCGGCAAGCAGCCGCTTCGCATTGCGCCGCGAGATCGCCAGCTCGGCCAGACGCTGCGCTGCGACCAGCCCCAGTACCAGGAGATTGAACCACATCGTCCTAGCTTATCATGGTGAGGAAGCTAGCGGTAAAGCCGGGCCCCAGCGCCGAGAGGTGCCGCCGCCCGTGCCACGGTGTCCTGAGCGCCTCCGCCAGCACAAACAGCACGGTCGGCGCCGACATGTTGCCATTCTCCGCCAGCACCTTGCGTTCGTTCTGCAATTCCCCCTGTTCGAGGCCGAAGGCGCGCTCCAGCGCCACGATCACCTTGGCTCCGCCCGGGTGGAACACGAACTGGCCGATATCCGCGCGTGTGAGGCCGGCTCGCGCGAGAAACGCTTCCGCCGCCCCCTTCATGTTCTGCGTTACGAAATCCGGAATGCTGCGGGAGAAGATCGCTCCGAATCCTTCGGCGTCGATCCGCCAGCCCATGGTGTCGCGCGTACCCGGCCAGCAATGCTCGCCGGCATGCTCGATCTCGCCCAGCGCGCCATCCTCGTC
>CAYTWJ010000322.1:0-3888 GCA_964442055.1 uncultured Rhodospirillaceae bacterium
GTCCGTGAGCGCCAGTCGATGATGAAGATTGTTCTCCCCTCCGTTGCTTCCGCCGCCCCCGCCCTGCCCGCGCCGGCCATCGCCGCGCGCGACGGCGAATTCGCCCGCTCGCTGGATCGCGTCCTGCGCGATGCCGCCGGCGCCAAGGGCCGCGTCGAAGCCGAGCCGGCCGACGACCTTCGGCCCGAGGATGTCGATGCACAGCGCGATCTCGGCGCCGAGCCCGATGACGGTGAGGCGGCCATGGCTGCCGTAGAGGCCCCGCGCCCCGAGGGGCACGAGGCACCGCGCGCGCCCCGCGAGACGCACGACACCCCCGATCAGACAGCCGCTCCGGCTCCATCCGCCGGGAACGCCCAAACGGCGGAGACCGCGACGTCAACCGACGCAACTGCCCCGCCAATGTCGACAGCCCGCGGCGCCGCGGCGTCGGCTGCCGCGTCAGCAGCTCCTTCGGCGACGGTCCAGTTGGCGAATGCGCCCGCCGCGCTCGCTTCGCAATCGCCGCCGGCTTCGCCGGTCAGTGTCGGCGCCGCGCCGCCCGCCTCGCCCGTCGCCGAGGGCACCAAGCCGGCGCCGCTGCCGGGAACCGGGGTCGGGACGCCGCCGGCCTCGCCGGTGGCGGATGGCGCCGCGCCTCCCGCTTCGCCGATGGCGCAGGCACCTGCCGCCGCCCAAACAGCGGTCGCAGACGTGGCCGCCAGGGCGAACGGCGCGGTCAAGCGGCCTGCTGCCGACTCAGCCGCCGCAACCACCGACAGGAGCGCGACAGCGGACGAAGCCGCCGCCAATGGCGGCGACGGACACGGCCGGGACGCGCTCGAGCTCGCCGGCGACGAGACGCTTCATTTCGGCCTTCGCCGCGCCCTTGCCGCGAGCGACGGCAAGGCCGCGCCGCGGCCGCTGATAGATGGTAACGCGACGCTGGTCGCGACCCAGGGCACTGCGGAAAAGCCGGTCGCCGAAGGCGCCGCCGCACGGCCGCAACTGCTGCCCGATGCCGGTGTCGCCGCGGAGGCCCCGCAAAGCTCAGCCGGCGCGGCCTCGTCCGGCGGCGACGCCCTGCCCTTGCCGGGCTCGGTCGGCACGAGCGCCAGCCATGGCACTTCGCCGACGGCGGCCGCAGCCGCGCACGCGCGCAGCCCGGTGGTCATCCAGAGCAGCCTCGGCGACGTCGCGGTGCACGTCGCCCGCGCCGCGGCCGACGGCGTCGATCGCATCCGCATCCAGCTCGAGCCGGCCGATATGGGCCGCATCGACGTCAAGCTCGAGGTCGGCCACGACGGTCGCGTGATCGCCGTCATCGCCGCCGACCGCCAGGACACGCTCGACCTCTTGCAGCGCGACGCCCGCGCGCTCGAGCGGGCGCTGCAGGAAGCCGGCCTGAAGGCCGATTCCAACAGTCTAGATTTCAACCTGCGCGGCGAGGGCCAGGAGCGGCAGCGCGCCGAAGGCGGCGAGCAGCCGTCGCGCGGCGGCGCACCGACGCTCGCCGACGAACGCGCGCAGGCCGTCGCGGCCGCCGCCGCGGCCTATCGGCCGCTGGCCAACGGCACCCTCGACCTTCGCGTCTAGGAGGAGCGCAACGTGATCTCCGGCATCGACAGCACCAGCGCGGCGGCGTCGGCGGCCTCCACCGCCGGCAACAGCCTGGCCAAGAACTTCGATACCTTCCTCAAGCTGCTGACCACGCAATTGCAAAACCAGGATCCGCTTTCGCCGCTCGACGCCAAGGACTTCACCCAGCAGCTGGTGCAGTTCTCCTCGGTCGAGCAGGCGATCGCCACCAACAAGAACCTCGAAAAGCTGCTGTCGCTGGTGCAGACGGGCTACTCGGCCAACCTGGTCAACTATCTCGGCAAGACGGTCGAGGTGTCGGCCGACGCCGCCGCCCTGGCCAATGGCAGCGCGACATGGAGCTATGCGCTCGACGGCGCCGCCAGCAAGGTCGAACTCGGCGTCTACGACAGCGCCAACCGGCTGGTGTGGAGCGGCGCCGGCGATGGCGCGGCCGGCCGCCACGACTTCGTCTGGGACGGGCTCAGCACTTCAGGCGTCGCCCAGCCCGACGGCAATTACCGCCTCGTCGTGCGCGCCACCGACACGCAGGGCGAGACCGTCGAAAGCCAGATCACCGTCCAGGGCTTGGTCACCGCCGTCGACAGCACGGGCGACGAGGCGACGCTGACCGTCAACGGGCGCAGCCTGCCCCTGGCCGACGTCCTGTCGGTGCGGATGGCGGGCGTCTGACAGCGATCGAAACGGGCGGCCCCGGCCGACCCTGATCATTTTCCGCCCGCTCGGCGCGGGCGAAGTCAAGGAGAAGGAAGATGAGCCTCTACGGTGCGATGTTCTCGGGCGTTTCCGGCTTGGCCTCGCAGAGCCAGGCGATGGGCCAGATCGCCGACAACATCTCGAACGTGAACACGGTCGGCTTCAAGCGCACGCAGGCCAAGTTCTCAACCCTGGTGACGCAGAGCGCTTCGGAAACCGCCTATTCGCCGGGCGGCGTGCAGTCGCGCCCCTTCCAGATGGTCGACCGCCAGGGCCTGCTGCAGTCGTCGGCGTCGCCGACCGACATCTCGGTCTCGGGCAACGGCTTCTTCGTCGTCAACACCAACAGCGACCAGACGCAGGGCACCTACATGTTCACCCGCGCCGGCTCGTTCACCGCCGACAAGGACGGCTACCTGCGCAACGCCGCCGGCTTCTACCTGCAGGGCGAAGCCATCCCGGCGGGCGCCGCCACCATCCCGCCGATCCCGTCGGTGGTGAGCGCGCTGGAGACCGTCAATATCCTGGCGCTGACCAACAACTGGGAAATGTCGACCGCCGGCTCGGTCCAGGCCAACCTGATGTCGTCGCAAACCGCCTTCGGCGGCGTCTACGCCGCCGGCGACATGGCCGCGGGCACGGTGACGCCGCACTTCGCGCGCGACCTGCTGATCTACGACAGCCAGGGCAACGCCCGCACCATCACCATCGCCTTCCTGAAGACGGCGGCCAATACCTGGCAGGGCGAGATCTACGGCGACACCAACGGCGTCGCCGGCAACGAGCTGATCGCCTCGGGGACCGCCACCTTCAACGCCGACGGCTCGCTCAACACCATCAGCGCCGGCCTGACCAGCTTCAACATCGGCTGGGCGGCGGCGCTCGGCATCACCACGCCGCAGCCGATGACGCTCGATTTCGGCACCGCCGGCCAGACCGACGGCCTGACCCAGTCGAGCGGCGGCTACCAGCTGATCTCGTCGACCGTCGACGGCGCGGTGCTCGGCAACCTGTCGGGCGTCGACATCGGCGAGGACGGGATCATCACCGCGCTGTTCGACAACGGCACGCGGCGGCCGATCTATCGCCTGCCGGTCGCCACCTTCCGCAACCCGAACGGCCTCGACTCCAAGACCGGCAATGCCTGGCTGGCCACCGACACCTCGGGCCCCTACACGCTGAAGGAACCGAACACCCAGGGCGCCGGCAAGATCGCGCCCAACACCCTCGAATCCTCGACCGTCGACCTGGCCGAGGAGTTCACCAACATGATCATCACCCAGCGCGCCTACTCGGCGAGCGGCAAGATCATCACCACCGCCGACGAGATGCTCGAGGAGCTGATCCGTCTGAAGCGCTGATTCCAGCCTCCGTAGCGGCCCGCGAAGCGGGCCCGACTTTGCCGCTAATTAACCATGCCACTTAGGTTTTCCTTAAAGCGGCGGGTCTAGCTTCGGAACCATGGAAGGAGCCAGAGGTCAGTATCAAATGCTCGACCGCAGCAGCCCCCAGATCACCAGCGTGATCGGGCCCGAAGGCAAGCCGATCACCCTCGGCGACCTGCCCCCGCCCGACACCAAGCGCTGGGTCATCCGGCGCAAGGCCGAGGTCGTC
>CAYTWJ010000323.1:0-3879 GCA_964442055.1 uncultured Rhodospirillaceae bacterium
GGTGGTCGGCCCCCGGTGGATCGCGCCGGCGGGCTGGCCGGGGCGGGCCAGTCCGGCGGCCAGGCAGGCATGGATGGCGCGGCTCGAGCGGAAGCTTTCCGAGCCGCCGCGCAGGATGCAGGCATTGCCGGCCTTGAGGCACAGTCCACCGGCGTCGGCGGTGACGTTGGGGCGGCTCTCGTAGATGATGCCGATGACGCCGAGCGGCACGCGCACGCGCTGGATGCGCAAGCCGTTGGGCCGCGTCCACTCGGCGATCACCGCGCCGACCGGGTCGGGCAGCGCGGCGATCTCCTCGAGCCCCCTGGCCATCGCCTCGACGCGCTGGTCGTCGAGGGCCAGGCGGTCGAGCATCGCCGCGCCGAGGTCGCGCCGGCGCGCCTCCGTCATGTCGGCGGCGTTGGCGGCGAGGATGGCGCCCTTGTCGGCGCGGATGGCCGCGGCCGCGGCGAGCAGCGCGGCGTTCTTGGCGGCGGCCGCGGCGCCGGCCAGCGTGCGCGCCGCCTCGCGCGCCGCCAGCCCGAGCGCGCGCATCGCGGCGGCGACGTCGCCGGCGGCGCCGGCCTTGCGTTCGGCTTCGGCGAGACTCATCGCAGCACCAGATCGTCGCGGTGGATCATCTCGTCGCGGCCACGATAGCCGAGAATCTCCTCGATTTCACGGCTCTTGTGCCCGGCGATGCGGCGCGCGTCGGCGTCGGAATAGGCGACCAGGCCGCGCGCCAGCTCGACGCCGTCGGGGCCGACGACGACCACCGAATCGCCGCGCTCGAAGCTGCCCTCGACCGCGACCACGCCGGCGGGCAGCAGGCTGCGCCCCTCGTGCAGCGCCTTGACCGCGCCGGCATCGACTCGGAGCGCGCCGCCCGGCTTGAGCGAGCCGGCGATCCACTGCTTGCGCGCCGTCGCCGGCGTCGCGCCGGGCAGGAACCAGGTGCAGCGCGCGCCGGCCTCGACGGCGGCGATCGGGTTCGTCACCTTGCCGCTGGCGATGACCATGCGGCAGCCGGCGGCGAGCGCGATGCGCGCCGCGGCCAGCTTGGTGATCATGCCGCCGCGGCCGAAATCGGAGCGGGTGACGCCGGCCATCGCCTCGATCTCGGGGGTGAGCTCGCGCACCTCGGCGATGAAGCGCGCTTGCGGGTCGCGGCCCGGGTCGGCGCTGTAGAGCCCGTCGACGTCGGAGAGCAGCACCAGGCAGTCGGCCGAGATCATCTGCGCGACGCGCGCCGCCAGGCGGTCGTTGTCGCCGAAGCGGATCTCGCTGGTCGCCACCGTGTCGTTCTCGTTGATCACCGGCACGGCGCCGAGCTTGAGCAGCGTGTTGAGCGTCGAGCGCGCGTTGAGATACTGGCGCCGCTCCTCGGTGTCGGCGAGCGTGAGCAGCACCTGCGCCACCGAGAGGTCGTGGCGCGCCAGCGTCTCCTGGTAGGCGTGGGCGAGGCGGATCTGGCCGCAGGCCGCCGCCGCCTGGCTTTCCTCGAGGCGCAGCGCGCCGGGCTTCAGCCCGAGCACGCGGCGGCCCAGCGCGATCGCGCCGGACGACACCAGGATCACCTCCTGCCCGCGCCGGCGCAAGGCGGCGATGTCGTCGGCGAGCGCGTCGAGCCAGGCGCGGTGCAGCTTGCCGCTGCCCTGCTCGACGAGCAGCGACGAGCCGATCTTGACCACGATACGGCGCGCTTCGCTGAGCGGGCTCTTCATGGCGCCGCCACCTCCGCCGCCTGCGCGGCGCGGCTCGCCTCGATCTTCTCGGCGAGCGCGCGCAGGACCGTCTCGATGCCGGCGCCGGTCACGCCGGAAACCGGGATCACGGTGCGCCGGCTCGCCCGCCTGAGCGCCGCCGCCTTCTTCTTCGCCTCGGCCGGGTCGACGGCGTCGAGCTTGTTGAGGCCGATGATCTCGGGCTTGCGCGCCACGCCGTAGCCATAGGCCTTGAGCTCGCCGCGGATGGTGCGCCAGGCGCCGACCACGTCGTCGGCGGTGCCGTCGATCAGGTGCAGGAGCACGCGGCAGCGCTCGACGTGGCCGAGGAAGCGCAGGCCGAGGCCGGCGCCGGCATGGGCGCCCTCGATCAGCCCGGGCAGGTCGGCGAGCACGAACTCGCGCCCGTCGATGCCGACGACGCCGAGCTGGGGATGGAGCGTGGTGAAGGGATAGTCGGCGATCTTCGGGCGGGCGCGGCTGACGCGGGCGAGGAAGGTCGACTTGCCGGCATTGGGCAGGCCGATCAGCCCGGCGTCGGCGATCAGCTTGAGCCGCAGCCACAGCCACTTCTCCTCGCCCGGCCAGCCGGGGTCGGCGCGGCGCGGCGCGCGGTTGGTGGCGCTCTTGTAATGGGCGTTGCCGAAGCCGCCGTCGCCGCCCTTGGCGAGCCGCACGCGCTGGCCGACCTCGACCAGGTCGGCGATCAGCGTCTCGCCGTCCTCGGCCAGGATCTGGGTGCCGACCGGCACCTTGAGCACGATGTCGGCGGCGTCGGCGCCGGTGCGGTTGCGGCCCATGCCGTGGCCGCCGCGCTTGGCCTTGAAATGCTGCTGGTAGCGGTAGTCGATCAGCGTGTTGAGGCCGTCGACGCATTCGGCGAAGACATGGCCGCCGCGGCCGCCGTCGCCGCCGTCGGGGCCGCCGAACTCGATGAACTTCTCGCGCCGGAAGCTGACCGCGCCGGGGCCGCCGTCGCCGCTGCGCACGTAGATCTTCGCCTGATCGAGGAACTTCATCGCCGCACCGCGCCGGCAGGGGTCAGCCGATGGCGAAACGAAAAAGGGGAATGGCCCGCCATTCCCCTTCGCCGTCGCGGAATGGCGCGCGCGAGCGTCAGCCCGGCGGCAGCACCGAGACGAAGGTGCGGTTCTGCCGGCCGGTGTGGAAGGCGACCTTGCCGTCGACCAGCGCGAACAGCGTGTGGTCCTTGCCCATGCCGACATTGCGGCCGGCATGCATCTTGGTGCCGCGCTGGCGGACCAGGATGTTGCCGGCGAGCACCGCCTCGCCGCCGAACTTCTTGACGCCGAGCCGGCGCCCGGCGGTGTCGCGGCCGTTGCGCGAGCTGCCGCCTGCTTTCTTGTGCGCCATGAATCGTGCTCCTGCTCAGGCCGCGCTGATCGCGGTGATCTTGACCTTGGTCAGGTCCTGGCGATGGCTGTTCTTGCGCCGCGAGTTCTGCCGCCGCCGCTTCTTGAAGACGGTCAGCTTGGGGCCGCGCATCTGCGCCACCACCTCGGCGCTGACCCTGGCGCCGTCGACCAGCGGCCGGCCGAGCCTCACGCCCTGCTCGCCGCCGACGGCGAGCACCTCGGTGAACTCGAAAGCGGTGCCGGCCTCGGCCGGCAGGCGCTCGACCTCGATCACGTCGCCCGCGGCGACCCGGTACTGCTTGCCGCCCGTCTTGATGACTGCGAACATGTTGAAATTCCTGACAAAAAGATAAGAGCCGGGAACCGGCCCCAGGCCGCCCGCGGCGCCAATCGCGGCCCGGACTATAGCCGCCGGCCGGCTCAAGTCAACGGTTTTCCGCCGTTTTCGCCCGCCCGCCCAAGGGCTTGGCGGCGGGTCACGGCGTGGGTTGCGGGGGCGGGGGCGTTCGGCTAGCTTCCGCGCCGGCTGCATGGCCCCGACGGGGGCTTGGCGCACGGACAGGTGGCCGAGCGGTTGAAGGCGCCGGTCTCGAAAACCGGTATACCGGCAACGGTATCGTGGGTTCGAATCCCACCCTGTCCGCCAATTCTTGAATACAGCCGGCATCCAGCCTTTTCTGATTGGTTCCCCGACGCAAAGGCGCGCGGTCGAATCGACAGTAGCCGGTCAATGAAGCGGGCGTTCTGAAGTGGACCCCGAATTTGGGACCAGGGGCTAAGTTGGAGTTGGCCGTTCCGTC
>CAYTWJ010000324.1:0-3873 GCA_964442055.1 uncultured Rhodospirillaceae bacterium
TGGCCCCGAGCCGCGCGGCCTCGGCCTTGCCGGCGGCGACCACCGCCTGGTGGCCGCGGTGGACGCCGTCGAAATTGCCGAGCGCGCAGACAGAGCCGCGCGCGTCGGCGGGCACGTCGTCGTAATGGCGCAGCAGGCGCATAGGGTGGCGGTCCGCTGATCAGGGGGCCGCGCGGCGCGCGCGGCGCGGGTTCGCGGATTATGCCGCCGGATGCCGGCTTTGCAAGCCGCCGGCGCGCCCGCTCAGTCGGCGGCGTCCTTGGACATGGCCTGGCGCGAGGCGACCATGATCCAGGCCTCGCCGTCGATGACCACGGTGTTGCCGACCTTGCATTCGCAGGCGAAGCGCACGCGGCGGCGCTCGAACACGACCTCCTCGACGGTGACGCGGGCGACCACGGTGTCGCCGATGCGCACCGGCGCGCGGAAGCGCAGGTTCTGGCTGAGGTAAATGCAGCCCGGCCCCGGCAGCTTGGTGCCGAAGATGGTCGAGAGCAGGCTGGCCGCCAGCATGCCGTGGGCGATGCGGCCCTTGAACTGGCTCCTGGAGGCGAATTCCTGGTCGAGATGGACCGGGTTGGTGTCGCCCGAGACGCCAGCGAACATGACGATGTCGGCGTCGGTGATGGTCTTGGAGTAGACCGCCGACATGCCGACGGCGATGTCCTCGATGTAAAGGCCGTGCAGGCTCATCGCCGTTTCGCTCCGTTGCCCGCGCCCCGACCCGTCCCGGCGCGATTGTGCGGCGCAATATAAACCTGTTGCATCGCAGCGGCAAGGGCGCACCCGGCGCCCCGCCGCACCGGCGTATTATGACCAAAGTCCGGTTAACCGATTGTTAGACGCGGGCGATTAGGCTCCGGCCATCGACCCCGACAGCGATGGCCCCGCCGATGACCGCCGCCCCGCAGGATCCGCGCCTCGAAACGCTCTACCGCGATTGCGTCGACCTGGCGCGCTACATCGCCCATGCGCGCCGCGAGGTGGCGGCGATGCGCCCCCAGGAGCTGCGCACCGAGAAGCTGCCCCGCGCCGGCCAGGAGCTCGACACCATCGTCAAGGAGACCGAGCAGGCGACGCACGCGATCATGTCGGCGACCGAAGCGATCATGGCGCTCGACGGCGCCGACGCGGCGGCCTACCGCGCCGCGGTCGAGGGCGAGTGCATGAGGATCTTCGAGGCCTGCTCGTTCCAGGACATCACCGGCCAGCGCATCCGCAAGGTGGTCGGCACCCTTTCGCACATCGAGGAGCGGCTCGAGCGGCTGCAGCGGGTCTGGGGCCCCGACCTCGCCGATGCCGGCGCGGCGGCCGAAGCCGCGCCCGAGGGCGAGGCGGCGCTGCTCAACGGGCCGCAGCTGCAGGGCCAGGGCATCGACCAGTCGGCGGTCGACGCGCTGTTCGACTGAGGGCGCCGCCCGTCAGCCGACGAGCGGGCGCAGCGCGCCGATCAGCGCGCCGGCGCCGACCAGCCAGTGAATCCCGACATGGAAGCGGGCGAGGGCGACCAGCCCGAGCGCCGCCAGCGCCGCCGCCAGCCAGTCGAAGCCGGCCGGGCCGAAGAAGACCGCCGCGGCGAGGAAGGCGGCGAGGTTGAGCACCACGCCGACCACCGCCGCGGTGATGGCGCCGAGCGCCGAGCCGGCGGCGCGCGAGCGGCGCAGCCGCTCGACATAGGGCGCGCCGACCAGGATGAAGAGGAACGACGGCAGGAAGGTGCAATAGGTGGTCAGCGCCGCGCCGAGCGTCGCCGCCGCCAGCGGCGCCGCGCCGCCGGCATGCTGCCAGCCGGCGAGGAAGCCGACATATTGCAGCACCAGGATCAGCGGCCCCGGCGTGGTCTCGGCCAGCGCCAGGCCGGTGATCATCTCGCCGGCGCTGAGCCAGCCGTAATCGTTCACCGCGGCGTCGGCGACATAGGGCAGCACCGCATAGGCGCCGCCGAAGGTGACGAAGGCGGCGATGGTGAAGAGCCGGGCGATGTCGGCGAAGGGCGCGAAGCCGCCGAGCGCGATGGCGCCGCCCACCCCCGCCGCCCAGAGGGTGACGAACAGCGCGACGAGGGCGATGGCCCGGCCGAGCCCGGGCGCCGGCGGGTCCGCATCCGGCGCCGTCGCCTCGCCGTGCTGGGGCGGCAGGAACGGCGCGTGCGGCAGGCGCATGGTGGCGAAGCCGACCAGGGCGGCGGCGGCGACGATCCAGGGGAAGTCGATGCCGACGAAATAGATCGCGACGAAGGCCGCCGCCGCCAGCGCCACGGCCGGCCAGCCTTTCAGCGCGCGCCGGCCGATGCGCCAGACTGCGTGCAGCACGATCGCCACCACCATCGGCTTGATGCCGTCGAGCACGGCGGCGACCGGGCGGGCGTCGCCGTGGGCGGCGATCAGCCAGCTCAGGCCCCACAGCACCAGCGTGCCGGGCAGGACGAACAGCGCGCCGGCGACGACCGCGCCGCGCCAGCCGTGCAGCCGCCAGCCGACGTAGGCCGCGAGCTGCGTCGCCTCGGGGCCGGGCAGCAGCATGCAGAAGTTGAGCGCGTGCAGGAACTCGCCTTGGCCGATCCAGCGCCGCCGGTCCACGAGCTCGGTCTGCATCACGGCGATCTGCCCGGCCGGGCCGCCGAAGGAGATCCAGCCGAGGCGGTGCCAGAACACCAGCGCCTCGGCGAAGCCCGGCGCCGGCGGCGCGGCGGCGGCCTCGCTCATCGGCTGCGGCAGCGCAAGGCCGCGTGCAGCGCGCGCGGCGTGATCGCCGCCCCGGCCAGGTTGGCGCGCCAGAAGTCGGCCTCGGTCAGGTCGGCCTTGAGCAGGCTCGCGTCGCGCAGGTCGGCGTGGCTCAGGTCGGTGCGGCGCAAGGTGGCGCCGGCGAGATTGGCGCGGTGCAGGCTCGCGCCGGAAAGGTTGGCGCGGCTCAGATCGGCGCCGGCGAGGTCGACGCCGGCGAGGTTGCACTCGCGCAGCTCGGCGTCGGCGAGCAGCGCCCCGCGCAGGTCGAGCCCGCGCAGATCGGCGCCGGTCAGCCGCGCCCGCTCGCCCGCGCTCGCACCGGCGAGCCAGGCCTTGTGGCGATCGAGGATCGCGCGCATCTCCGCCGGGGTCATCGCCGCGGCCTCCCCTGCCGCGCGCAGCACTTTGCCACAGCCCGGCCTGGCGGCAAACCGGCGGCCGCGTTCCTTCCGCGATTGCGGCGAAGCCGGACTTCGGGTATCAGTTGGTGGATACCTCAAGGGGATGGAGTCCCCCATAACCGCCAGTTTCGGGCTGATGACTCCTGCCGCGTGGGGACACGCCGCGGGAGTTCGTGCCGTCGGGCACGCCCGCCGCGCAGCACCCCGGATGTGGTCTTCACGCGCAGAATCGCCGGCTCGCTCGAGCCGGAAGGAGCGATGTGCGGTGGAGAATGTGTGGCTTACATCGGCGCTGTGGCTGGGCCTCGCCCTGTTGGCGTCGATCATCTCGATTCGGGTGGCGATGTCGGTCGCGCTGATCGAGATCATCGTCGGCGCCGTCGCTGGCAACGCGATCGGCCTGCCGCTCACGGAATGGGTCAATTTCCTCGCCGGCTTCGGCGCCATCCTGATCACCTTCCTTGCCGGAACCGAGATCGACGCCAAGGTGCTGCGCCGGCACCTGGGACCGAGCGTCGGCATCGGGGTCCTGAGCTTCCTCGCCCCCTATCTCGGCTGCATGCTGTTCGCCCGCCACGGGCTCGGCTGGTCGTGGCCACAAGCGCAGATCGCCGGCATTTCCCTGTCGACGACCTCGGTCGCCGTCGTCTACGCGGTGATGATCGAGACCGGGTTCAACAAGACGGAACTGGGCAAGATCATTCTCGCCGCCTGCTTCGTCACCGACCTCGGCACGGTGCTGGCGC
>CAYTWJ010000325.1:0-3833 GCA_964442055.1 uncultured Rhodospirillaceae bacterium
CACTGTCGGAGACCTACCGGCAGATTCAGGAGATTCGGCTCTATTACCGCTTCACCGACCTCGACATCGACCGGGCGGCCGGCGGCAAGGGCGCGGGCGAGCGAGGGGGCGCGTGCCGGCTCGACGCCGACGATGCGCACGCCGGCCGCGTCGGCGAACCAGGCGGCGATGCCACCGATCAGCCCGCCGCCGCCGACCGCGACCAGGACGCTGTCGAGCGCCCCGGCCTGGCGGGCGAGCTCGCGGCCGACCGTCCCCTGGCCGGCGATGACTTCGGGCTGGTCGTAGGCGTGGACGACCAAAGCGCCGGTCTCGGCGGCGCGCCGGCTGCTGGCGGCCAGCGCCTCGGCATAGTCGGCGCCGGTCACGGTGACGGCGGCGCCGTAGTCGCGGATGCGCTGGATCTTGGCGGGCGCGGCGATGGCGGGAACGAAGATCTCGGCGCGCTGGCCGAGCCGGCGGGCGGCATAGGCGACCGCGGCGCCATGGTTGCCGCCGGACGCGGCGATCACCCCGGCGGGCACGGGGCGGTGCGACAGCATCCGGTTGAAGGCGCCGCGCGGCTTGAACGAGCCGCTGTGCTGCATGAACTCGAGCTTGAGCGCGAGCCGCGCCGAGAGGCCGAAGGCGCCGTCCTCGAGTGCGATCACCGGGGTTTCGCGCACATAGGGCGCGATGCGCGCCGCCGCGGCCTCGATGTCGTCGCGGGTGACGGGAAGGGCCGCGGTCATGTCGCCAGTGCCGCCCTCAGATGCCGAGATAGCGGTGCTGCAGGCCGGGATCGGCGGCGAGCTCGGCCGAGGTGCCGGTCCATACCACCTTGCCCTTCTCGATGACGTAGTGGCGGTCGGCCAAAGCGGTCAGCGCGGCGACGTTCTTGTCGATCACCAGGATCGCCTGGCCCTCGCGCTTGAGGCTGTCGAGGCAGGCCCAGATCTCCCGGCGGATCAGCGGCGCCAGGCCTTCGGTCGCCTCGTCGAGGATCAGCAGCTTGGGATTGGTCATCAGCGCGCGGCCGATGGCCAGCATCTGCTGCTCGCCGCCGGAAAGCTGGTTGCCCATGCTGTTGCGCCGCTCGGCCAGCCGCGGCAGAAAGGCGAGCACGCGCTCGAGCGTCCAGGGCCGGCTGTCGCCGCTCCGCTTCGCCGCCGTGGCGACGAGGTTCTCGTACACCGACAGGTTGGGGAATATCTGCCGGCCCTCGGGCACCAGGCCGATGCCGGCCTTGGCGACGCGATAGGCGGGGAGCGCGCGGATCTCTTCGCCGTCGAAGCGGATCGAGCCGGAGGCGGCACGGGTCAGGCCCATGATCGAGCGCACCGTGGTGGTCTTGCCCATGCCGTTGCGGCCCATCAGGGTGACGACCTGGCCGCTGCGCACATCGAGGCTCATGCCGAACAGCACCTGGCTGCGGCCGTAGAAGGTGTCGATGTTCTCCACCGCCAGCATGGCGCCTTCATGCCCCCTGCCGCTGCTCGCCGAGATAGGCCTGGCGCACCTCGGCATTGACGCGGATCGCGTCGGGCGCCCCGGTGGCGATGACCCGGCCGTAGACCAGCACGCTGATGCGGTCGGCCAGCGCGAAGACCGCGTCCATGTCGTGCTCGACCAGGAGAATGGTGACGTCGCCCTTGAGGCCCTTCAGCGTCGCCACCATGCGCGCCGATTCCTCGGGCCCCATGCCGGCCATCGGCTCGTCGAGCAGGAGCATGCGCGGTCCGGTCGCCAGCGCCATGGCGATTTCGAGCTGACGGTGCTCGCCGTGGCTCATCGCCGCGGCCGGAAGATGGGCCCGGTCGGCCAGGCCGACCCGCTCCAGCGCCGCCCGCGCCGGCGCCCGCAGGCTTTCGTCGCGCCGCGCGTCGCGCCAGAAGCGGAAGGATTGGCCGTCGTGCGCCTGCACCGCCAGCGCCACGTTGTCGAGGGCGCTGAAGTCGAGAAAGATCGAGGTGACCTGGAACGAGCGGGCCAGGCCGAGATGCGAGCGCGCGTGCACCGGCAGCCGGGTGATGTCGCGGCCGCCGAACAGGATGCGGCCGGCATTGGGCTGGATCTCGCCGGTCAGCTGGCCGATCAGCGTCGTCTTGCCGGCGCCGTTGGGGCCGATCAGCGCGTGCACCTCGCCGGGCGCGACGGAGAGCGCCACGTTGTCGGTGGCGACCAGGCCGCCGAAGCGCTTGAGCAGGCCCTCGACGGCGAGGATCGGCGCCGCGGCGGCGTCAGGCACGGGCGCGGCCCGCCAGGCCGAGCAGGCCGTCGATGCCGCCGCGGGCGAACAGCACGACGAGGATCAGCAGCGGCCCGAAGATGATCTGCCACGATTCGTTGAGCGGCTTGGGCAGGTAGCTCGACATCAGCTCCTCGAGCAGCAGGAAGGCGACGGCGCCGTAGACCGGCCCGAACAGCGCGCCCATGCCGCCCAGCACCACCATGGCGATGAGGTCGCCCGAGCGGGTCCAGTGCATCACCGCCGGGCTGATGAAATCGCTGTGGTTGGCGAGCAGCGCGCCGGCCAGGCCGCAGACCACGCCGGCGATGACGAAGCAGGCCAGCCGGTAGCGGAAGGTCGGGAAGCCGATCGCGCGCATGCGCCGGTCGTTCGACTTCGCCCCCTGGATCACCAGGCCGAAGCGCGAGTTGACCAGGCGGTGGCAGAGGTAGATGGCGCCGAGCAGCGCGGCGAAGGCGACATAGTAGAACGCGGTCTTGTCGCCGAGGTCGATCAGGCCGGCGAACTGGCTGCGCCGGTAGATGGTCAGCCCGTCGTCGCCGCCATAGGCATAGGCGCCGGCGCCGAGGAAGTAGACCATCTGCGCGAAGGCCAGCGTGATCATGATGAAATAGACGCCGCGCGTGCGCAGGCAGATGGCGCCGATGACGAGGCCATAGAGCGCCGACAGGGCGATGGCGACCGGCCACTGCACGAAGCCCGAATAGATGCCGTGCGAGGCGAGCACCCCGACCGCGTAGCCGCCGATGCCGATGAAGGCAGCGTGGCCGAAGCTGACCATGCCGCCATAGCCGAGGATCAGGTTGAGGCTCACCGCCGCCGTGGCGAGGATGACGATGCGCGTGAACAGCGTGACCCAGAAGGGCTGGCCGAGCAGCGCCGCGAGTACCGGCACAAGGCCGAGGCCCAGGAGAACCAGCACGTTGGCGGCGGTGCGCATGTCCGGCCGCATCGCCTCAGCCCCCGCGCGCCGGGAACAGCCCCTCGGGCCGCAGCGCCAGCACCAGCGCCATCAGGATGTAGATCAGCATGTTGGCGAGCGAGGGCGCGGCGGTGTTGGCGGCGATGGTGCCCATGAACAGGCCGAGGATGTCGGGCAGGAAGGCGCGGCCGACGGTGTCGATCAGGCCGACCAGCAGCGCGGCGACGAAGGCGCCCCGGATCGAGCCGATGCCGCCGATGACGATGACCACGAAAGCGACGATCAGGATGCTCTCGCCCATGCCGATCTGCACCGTCAGGATCGGCGCCGCCATCAGACCGGCGAGCGCGGCCAGCGCCGCGCCGAGGCCGAAGACCAGGGTGAAAAGCAGCTTGATGTCGATGCCGAGCGCGCCGACCATCTCGCGGTTCGAGGCGCCGGCGCGGATCAGCATGCCGAGGCGGGTGCGCGCGACCAGCAGGTAGAGGAACAGCGCGACCAGGGCGCCGACGCCGATGATCGCCAGCCGGTAGGTCGGATACGGCACGCCCGGCAGCACTTCGACCGAGGTGTTGAGGAACGCGGGCAGCAGCAGCATCTGCCCGGCCGGGCCCCAGACCAGGCGCACCAGCTCGTTGAAGAACAGGATCAGGCCGAAGGTGGCGAGCACCTGGTCGAGGT
>CAYTWJ010000326.1:0-3826 GCA_964442055.1 uncultured Rhodospirillaceae bacterium
TAGGCGGTCGCCGCCGGCACGTGGTCGTAGAGGCGCGGCGGGTCGCCGATGAGCGCCTGGATCGCCGGCGCCGCGGCGAGCGCGGCGTAGACCGCCTGCTGCAGCGGCCACGAGCTGTCGGCGCTCATCGCAACGCGCGCCGGAATGCGGCGGCGAGTCCGGCAACGATGGCGGCGCGGCGCGCGCGCAAGCCCGGCCCGAGGAAGGGCCGCGCCGGCCGGCGCACGCTGCCGAGCTCGACGGCGACGGCATAAGGCGCCGCCGCCTCGACCGCGACCCCGTCGGGGCCGGCGACGACCCGCAGCGAGCCGGCGAGCGTGCCGCTGCGTCGGGGCGCGCGGCGCGCCGCCTCGGCCGCGACCTCGTCGCCGCCGGCGAGGAGCGCCGGCGTCGCCGCCGCGTCGGCGCGCGCGCCGAGCGCGCGCAGCCGCGCCGCCAGGTGCCCGGCGCCGATCAGGGAAGCCCTGAGCCTCACGTCGCCACCCCTTCCTCGCAGAGAAGCGCCATCAGTGGCTGGCGCGCGCCGCCGCGCAGCACGGCGCGGATGTTGAAGACGCGGCCCTCGCAGCTCAGCCGCATGGCGGCGGTCACGTCGTCGCGCCGGCGCAAGGTGACGCGGTGGCTGACCGCGCTCTCGAGCTGGAGGCCGTGCAGCCGCTCGCGCCCGCCGAGCGGCTCGAGCCGGCCCCACACCGTCGCCAGCTCGACCCAGCTCGCGCTGAAGCCGCCGGCGCCGTCGGCGGCGAGCTCCTCGCGCTCGATCACCAGCCGCCGGTCGAGCGATCCGATCGACATGCGGGGCTAAAGCGAATGCACCCGGAAGGGCGCGTAGAGGGCGAGCGCGGCGGCCGGCGCCGTCGCCGGCCCGTCGCCGCGCTGGGCGTAGAGCTGCGCGACGTGGGCGAGCAGGCCCTGGCGCAGCGCCTGCGGCACCGTGTGCGCGGCGTCGCCGAAGCCGGCGGTGAAGTCGATCGCCAGCGCGTCGACCGCGCGCAAGGAAGCGGGCCAGAGCGTGCCGGCGCGCAAGACCAGCCTTCCGGGCCGGCTGGCGGTGTCGACGTAATAGGAAGCCGGGTCGATCACCGTCGCCGCATCGCTGGCGTCGTAGGCGCGCACTTCCGTCACCGCGACGAGCGGCGGGCGCGGCAGGGCGATCACCGCGTCGGGCGCCACGCCGATCGCGCCGTCGCGCAATCCGTCCCACCAGCCCGGATCGGCCGGCGCCGGCGCATCGAGGCTGAGCCGCCAGCCTTGCGCGATCAGCGCCAGGCCGGTATGCGCCTCGGCCGCCTCGCGCGCGGCGCGGATCAGCGCCGCGATCAGCGCGTCCTCGGCTTCGTGGTCGACGCGCAGATGCTGCCTGGCCTCGGCCAGCGTCACCGGCTCGACCGCCGGCGGGGTCAGGAGCGCGAGCGCCATCAGCGCTGCTCCACGCGCACGACGATGGTGCGCTCGTCGACGACGCCGGCCACGGTGGTGATGCGGTTGACCAGGCTGTAGACCGTGCCGGTGCTGCCGCCCGCGACGCGCGCCGTGGCGGCGCTGGCGGTGAAGCTCTCGGCCGCCACCGTCAACCCGGCCGGGCTCGCGCTCCAGCTGCTCGCGGCGATGCTGTCGGCGCCGAGATAGGCCGACCAGTCGATGCGGTAATCGACCGCCGCGTCGGGGTCCTTCAGCACCGGGCCGAGGCTCATGGCTGGAGCTCCCGCCGGGTCATCACCAGCTCGCTGCCGTCGACATAGAGGCGCACGCCGTCGAGCTCGGCGACCAGCCATTCGACGGCGCGCGCCGCCGGCGTGCCGGCCGCCTTGATGGCGCGGCGGCGGAACATGCGCGCCGCGCCGTCGGGCAGCAGGCGCAGGCGAAAGTGCGGGCTGGCGGCGCGCCAGCCACCATCGCTTTCGGCGACGATGTCGAACATCAGATCTCGTCCCAGGCCAGCGTCACGCTCTCGGCCGGCAGCATCCCGCCGGCGGCGGCCGCCTGCACCTCGAGCGCCATCACCAGATGGTCGCCCTTCTCGCCGGCGCCGCTGAACGGCCCGGCGCCGAGGACCAGCGGCGAGGCCGCGCTGTAGCCGAAGCCGTCGGCGAAGCCGGCCGGGCTTGTCGGCTCGACCGGCTGGGCGTAGGCGGCAGCGGCGCGCCACCACAGGTTGACGCCGGCGCCGAAGCCGGAAGCGCCGTCGCAATAGGCGCGGATGTTGGTGATCTGGCTGTAGCTGCCGCCGGCGACGTTGAGGCGCAGCCATTTCTCGAACGACCAGTCGGAGCCGGCGCCCGGCCGCACCAGCGGGTCGTTGAGGTCGACGGCCGCGTTGTCGGCGTTCTTGAAGCGGACGGTGCCGCCGGTCTTGTCGGTGGCGGTGCCGCCCGCGCCGTTCTTCTCGACGATCTGCACGCTCGCGGGCATCCGGTTTCCCTCTCAATCAACCTTGTGGTTGGGTGGCGCCGGCACGGCCAGGCCGGCGGCGGGCGCCGGCGACAAGGCTTGCGCCGCCGCAGGCCGGCGCAATGCCGGCACCGCCGGCGCGAGCGCCGCTGGCGCGCCGACAGCGAAGACGCGCGGCGACGGCCCGGTGCCCGGCAAGGCGAGCCGGGCGTCGAGCGCGGCGCTCGCCAGCACGCCGATCGCCGCCGCGCCGTCGGCCGGAACCGCGCCGGCGCGCGCGGCAAGCAGCGCCGAGTCGGCGCCAAGCGCGATGTCGCGCGGCGCCGAGACGCCGGCATCGGCGGCGGCGGAAGCCGCAGCGCCGCGACGCAGCGCCGCATCGAGCGTGCCGGCCGCGTCGCGCGCGACCGCCAGCGCCGTGTCGGCGCCGAGCGTCGCGGCACGCGAACTGGCCACGGCGGCATCGGCGCCGGAAGCGACGATCAATCCCGCACGCCGCAGCGCGGCGTCGAACGCGCTCGACGCCGTCATCGTCTCGATCACGGTGAGCGTCGGCACCGCGCTGTAGGCGGCGAGCAGCGCGCCGCCGGCCGCCACCAGCCGCAGGTCGATGGCATCGCCCGGCGCGACGTCGGCGCCCTGGATGGCGACGCAGTATTCGTACTCGCTCTCGTCGTTGCCGGCGAAGGCGGCGCCGGTGTTGCCGAGCCCGTCCGCCTCGTCGAGGCGGCCGGTGCGGAAGGTGCCGGCGCCGAGCTGCTGCGTCGTCGGGTCGCCGTCGGCGAAATGCGCCGAGGCGGCGGCGCGCACCACCGCCGAGGCGCCGTTGACGTTCGCCCAGGCGCCGCCGTTGCGCCGGCACTGGAGCTGGAAGTCCTGCGTCGCGCTGCCGCCGGCGCTCTCGCGCACGCGGAAGCGGACGCGGACGTTGCGGCCGGCGAGCTGCGCCCAGTTGGCGTCGGCGGCGGCGATCCAGCTCGCCGCCGTTTCGCCGCCGTCGTCGTCGCGGCCGCGGAAGCCGGCCTGGTCGAAGGTGGCGCTGACGTGGGTCATGGCTCAGCCGCGCTCGCCGGCGCGCACGGCGTTCTTGGCCGGGAAGTCGGGGTCGGCGAGGGCGCGCGCCAGCGCCGCGCGGTAGGCTTCGTTGGAGACCGTGCGCCCCTGCTTGACCGCGCCGACCTCGCCGGCGCGGTCGTGCAGCAGCTGGTCGAGGAGGCCGAAGATGTCGGCGCCCCACCATTCGCCGGCGCGGACGAAGTACCAGTCCCAGCGGTGCAGCACGACGCGGCCGACCTCTTCGTCGGCGTAGACGATGGCGCAGACGTCGAACGGCGGCGCCGAAGCGGGCGGCCCGTCAACGTCGGAGAAGGTGGCGCCGGAGCCGTAATAGATGCGCCAGCGCGGCACGCTCAGACCGGCTGCTGGCCGCCCAGGC